>JAACEL010000183.1 GCA_011682535.1 Nitrospiraceae bacterium
AGCGGTCGCGGAGTTCGGTCTCGATCTCGGGATACTGACCATAGACATTGCACACCTCCTCTGGATCTTCCGCCAGGTGATACAGTTCGTGAGGGCAATCGTGGTGGTAGATGAACTTCCACTCCCTCGTGCGCACCATGATGCAACGCAGATCAAAACCAGTTTCCGCGAAGACCGCATCATGGAGTGCGGCCACTTCCCCCCGCATGAGAGGAAGCAGGGATTGGCCCTGCATTGGCGCCGGACATCCTACACCGGCCAGTTCGAGGAGTGTGGGCGCCAGATCGATCTGTTCCGTCAACGCATCCGTTGGCTGCGTGGGCGCAACGCGTCCGGGCGCCCAGATCAGTGCAGGAACGTGTGTGAGGCAATCATAGAGCATGAACGGCATCTTCTGGTACCAGCCGTAATTGCCGGCGTAGCTGCCGCCATCGCTGATGTAGACGAGAACGGTATCCCGTTCCTGTTCCAGTTCCCGTATCGTGTCCCGCAATTGTCCGATGCAGTCATCCAGGAAACTCGCGGCGGCATACCTTCGCGCGATCAGGGTCCGAATCTCATCCTCGGTGATATCCGTTGTGCCGTGTGATACCGCATAGTCGACAATGGCTTTGGGACGGTTCTCGAGCGTCATGCTCGCGCTCGGAGGCAATGGGATGGTTGTGGGATCGTATGGCTCGACGAAGCGTTTTGGCGGACAGATGGGCCGGTGCGGCTGATGGAAGGACAGCCAGAGAAACTTGGGGTCCTCGCGCCGCTCCTTCAGGAGGCGCTGGGCGCGCCGCAGGCTGCGGACGTCGAAATGGTCCTCCTCGTCTCCGGCCCACACCGCCGTGTACTTGTGGCGATCCGTGCCCTCGTACGGGCCTTGCCCGGCGATGAAAGCCTTCGTGAGATCGCCCTTGGGTCCCTTGTCCAGACCATAGTACTCGTGGAATCCCTGAAGGAATCCCTCCGACACATCGGTACGGCCCTCTTCAACGCCGTGATTCTCGACCTTGCCCAGGGCCACGCAATGATAGCCCGCGTCGCGAAAGATTTCGGCCAGCGTCTGTTCGTGGCTGGGGAGGATCGTGTCATTGCGGTGCATGCCCGTGGCGTGGCAATACCTTCCTGTTACCATGGCGACCCGCGAAGGCCCGCACGTTATGGCCTGGCAATGCATCTGGCGGAACAGGACGCCTTCCGCTGCCATTCGGTCGAGACGGGGTGTCTTCACCCGGGGATTCCCCATGCAGCCTAACTCGTTGGCGCACTGTTGGTCGACCGTGATAAAGATGACATTCTTGGGGCGGGCAGAGCCCGTGACGGCCTGCGAGGAGGCGGAGGAGATAGCCAAGGTGCTTGCCAGGCCCACGGTGGCCGCTTGCTTCAGAAAATCGCGTCTTTTCATCTTCTTGATCCGATTTCTAGGTGGCCCCCGCACGCAACCAGGGGCATGGGGCCAATAGGACTAACCAAGAGTTCTCGAAACCGCTTTAAGCCCATGGTAACATCAATGATGTTGTTTGTCAAGCCTCGGCATCACCGGCGCCAGGAGCGCTATAACTAGCTGAATTACAATATGTTATAGGATCTTAAATTCTTGCTTGACAAGAAACCCGAATTGAAGTATGCTAATGCTGTCGATTGAGAAAGTTTGAGATTCGCAAACGCTTGGAACTCTGACATGGAAGGACTAGGTGGCTCAATGGCCCATCGGAAGACAACGCTGAAGGACATCGCCGAATTAGCGGGGCTGTCGGTTTCGACGGTGTCGCGAGCGCTCAAGGGCGACACGGAAATCGCCTTGGCTACACGGGACCGCGTGGGCAAGGCTGCTGACCGGCTGGGGTATCAACCGAACGTCTTTGCCCGCGGGCTGTCCACCCAGAACACGCGGATTTTGGCCTTGATGACGCAAGGCCTGCATTTCAGCGCGTTCTACCGCCAATGCCTGGCGGCCTTCGAGAAGAGCGCCCACGAGCGCGACTATTATATTTTGGGGTGCTCCGTGGCCCAAGGGCATGGGTTGCGCGAGTATCTGCCCTTGTTGCGCGGCGGCATGTTCGCGGGCGTCAGTTTCATGGACTACAGTTTCGGCGATGTCCAGGTGCTCGACCTTTCCAGAGAGGTCGAGAATGCAGGTGTCCCGTACGTCGTCACCTATGACGACCCGAGCTTGCCGGAGGACGGATACCACATCGTACGGGTGGATTTCGCGGATCAGGCCCGGCAAGCGATCGAACACCTGCTGAAGTTGGGACACCGGCACATTGCCATGGTGGCCCCCTGGAGTAGGCCCCAGTTTCTCAACGGTTATCTCCAGGCGTACAGCAACACGGATCTCCCCTGTCACCGGCCGGAACTGTACAACATCCCCGTCGGCCTCATTCCGGAAGAAGGCCTGATGGATTCGGCGCGGAAAATCGCCGAGGAGGTGCTAAACCTGAGTCCACGGCCCACCGCGGTGTTCGTCCCGAAGGCCATTATGGCTGGCCCGCTGCAATTCTGCCTGAAGCGGGCGGGCCTGCGGTTGCCGGACGACATGGCCATGGTCACGACGAAGGATGTCCGGGACTACGAATACTTGGACCCACCCTTGACATCGGTCTCGGTGGACATCCAGGAATTCTCCGAGGCGTCCGTCGAAACTCTGGTCAAGACGATTGAGGGGGGTAATGAAACACCGTCCCGCATTGTGACGGTCCCCTCGCATCTCATCATACGGGAATCGTGCGGAAGCGCAACTGGTAGAGGTTGGCACGGCTTAGAGAGAAGGAAGCATGGAAAGGAGGTGGTGCTGTGACGCCGTTCACGCTACAGAAAAAAAGAGACGCCGTCTAGCGTTTGTCATCGGAATCGGCGTGCGAAGGCGAGCCGAGACAATACCTCAGGCGTCTCATTAACCGATGTGAATTATAGACATTCTAGAGGGAGTCGTCAACGAGGAACAAGGAGACATAGTGTCATGACAAAGAGAGGGTTTACACTAATTGAACTGCTGGTGGTGATCGCCATCATCGGTATTCTGGCAGCCATCTTGCTGCCCGCTCTGGCACGGGCACGAGAGTCCGCCCGCCGGGCAAGCTGTCAGAACAATCTCAAACAATTGGGTATCGTTTACAAGATGTACAGCAATGAGTCCAGAGGCGAAAAATTCCCGCCCGGTTCTCGCAAGCACATGGCAACGTGGGGCATGGGTGGCAATGCGCTCTATCCCGAGTACCTGACCGACTACGCCGTCCTTTTCTGTCCTTCGGACTCCAACAGCTTCTACGACGACGTCGTGGCGGGCACCGAGAGCTGTATGCAGAATCCGCCCTCGCTCTGGGGAGACGAAACCGGCGATGTGATCGCCCGCATCTACGAGGCAGCGGCCGGGAGCGTGTGGTCCTACGCGTACTCGGGCTACGTCATGACGAATGACTTGGAATTCGCCGGCGTCACGTTGGCCCTCGCAACGGCGCAGGCTGACCGCCTGGACAACTGGTCCGTGAACAAGGACAACGACTTCAGTAGCGGCGATCCTCTGCCGTGGATTCTGCCTCCCAAGTACGGGAGCGTAGAGGGAACCGGGTCCGCTGGGGGCTCGACCGTTTATCGCACGCGCGAAGGTATTGAACGTTTTTTCATCACCGACATCAACAATCCCGCTGGCAGTTCCAAGGCTCAGAGCGAGATCGTCGTCGCGTTCGACCTCATCGCAGGGAGCACGGCGGGCGGCGTGAGCACGGTCGGCGTGGGGAACTTCAACCACATTCCCGGCGGCTCGAACGTCCTGTACATGGACGGCCACGTGGAATTTCTGAAGTACCCGGGCGAGTTCCCGATGACGGAACAGACTTCGATGGCCTATGTCGCCGCGAGTTCCGGAGATCCTGCCATTCCGTCTCGTTAATCAGGAATGAGCAGGGGACATTCCTTGTACAAGGATGACGTTTCATCAGGGTGTCGTCCGGTTGGCGGGTTCCTTCTGGACGACACCCTTTCTCCTATGCAATATTGAGTAGTTGGGTGTACAAGGGGTGGTTATTGGGGTGTGATTGCGCCGCTTGCGTGCGAACGCGGGTATCGAGGCTGCATCCACCGCGTCCTCTTGGCAACACAGGTTTCGCGTTTCACAGCCGGAGACTCCATGGGTATGACGGCCAGATCTGCAACCCTTTTCCTTGTCGTGCTGGTGGGCGCCGTTTGCGCCGCCGCCTCAGATCCCATCGAGCGAATCGCCGAATTTCCTGCTGCACCGTGGAGTCTGACGACGGGCGACGTGGATGGCGACGGCACACAGGAAATCATCTACGGCGCTATCGACAACGGACTTTACGTCTACGCCAAGGGTTCGAGCCGCAGGCTGGCCGATATCGGCGGCTATGCCTTCGATGTGGTTTGCCTCGACGTGGACGGGGACGGCGCGGATGAGATCGCCTGCGTCGTGGCCGATTGGCCCTCCCATGTGTATTGTTTCAAGGCGGACGGCACGTTGCTGTGGAAACGCGAGGCGACGCTTTGCTACACCGCCATGCAGAAAGGCCGTAACGCCGGAGGGGAGTTCCTGGCGGCCACGGATCTTGCCGGCGGCGTGGACATTTTGAGCCCATCCGGCGATGTGCTTCAGACGTGGAAGTCTTACCAGGTGGAGGGGGAGACCAAACGTCTTCCGGCCCTGTCGGCGGTCACCTGCGCCGATCTCGACGGGGACGGGAGCGACGAGATCATCGTGGGGGGCTACCGGGGCGGCGTGTGGGCCTTGAACGAGCGGGCCGAGCAGGTTTGGTTTCACGCCACGTTCGTGGACAGCGGTTCGCACGAAGGCTGGAGCACGCAGATTCCCAAACCCGTCACCACCGGCGGACGCGAATACTACATCGACCTGCAACGGGGCGGCCTGTTTGCCCGCAACCTGCGTAGCGCCGACATTGACGGCGACGGCGATCCCGAGATCCTCGGGGGCTTTTTCCGATCCGAGTTGATGGTCATCGACCACCGGGGCGAGACCGTGTGGCGCAAGGTGCTCAACTACGATGTGGTCGACCACATGCTCGACTACATTCACATGGACCAGCGTGGCGTCTTCAAAGATTCGCTGGCCAAGAGCCAACCCTTCTTCGATTTCGTCGACGCCCCGGACGGTAAGGGTAAGTGGATTGTCGCCCTCCAGGGACGCGAGGACATCCTGGAGACGAGCACCTACTTCGGGGCCACCGATATCTTCGTGTTGGACGGCGAAGGCAAGCAACTCGTCCGGGACGTACGCGACGCGTCGCCTTTCCGCATCGCAGCCCTTGACGGTCAGACGGTTTACGTGAGCACCGGCATGGACGAGGCCGATTTGCTACGCGTAGACGTGCATGCTTTGGTGTCGGGCGGAAAGAGCCGCTATCGGCATCGTAAACTCACCCCCGCCGCGCAGAACTGGGTCGATCTCGATCAAGCCCTGGAGAGCACGCCACCCCTTCCACCTACACCAGGAACCCCGGACAAGAAGATCAAGGTCATCGTGCTCTACGACCACGCCATGTACGACAGCTACTTCTTCAGTCACGAAGCGCTCAAGCACAACATTCTCGCCCTTCACAAACACTTCAACAGCGGCAGGGACGGACGCATCGAGTATGTCTTCCGCGTGAACTTGCAGGAGGTTCCGAGTGACCGCCCCGATACGCGAGTCGGCTTGCAGACTCATGAAGAGGTTTTGGATTTCGTCGACTTCTGCGAAGACAACCAGATTCCCACCATTCTCTGGCTCGCTCATCAGGCCGACGAATGCCTCAGACCCGAGACGATCATCGAAATCTCCAACCGCGCCCCCAACTACTTCCGCGGCGTGATGCAGGTGGAAACGGGCGCCATGCACCATCCGCTCTACACGCGGTTCTGGAAACTGACCAACCAGTTCTTGCCTACCCTGGCGCACAACGGCCACAAACTGTTCCTCCACTCGACCGGTCCGTACTGGTCTCGCGCGCTCGCGGCCGATCCCGAGTTGCTGGGCGAAGCCGTCAAGCGCTACGGCCAGGCCATCGTGCCCATCATCAAGCTCAACAACTCCCAAGCGGCCGAATATGAACTTGGCGCCTGCCTCGCCCTGTGGAAAGCCGGGCACATCAAGGAATGGGGCTATTCCTCCATCGACCACTGGACTTTCACCAATCTGTGCCGCATGAACGCATGGAAACGGACGTCGCACATGGGGACCGTACCCATGGTGGGATTGGGGTTGGGCGCCGAGTACATCCTCTACTACCCCCCCATTCTCCGCGTCGATCGTGACGAGGCTGGCATGATCCGCCGTATCGAGGAACGTTACCCGCCGCTGGCCCACATGAGCGTCATTGAGCAACTCATCGAGAAGAACATGCTCGAACCCGTCACCGTGGATCAAGCCGCCAGCCTGTCGCCCCTGCTGTTTCAATCTCGACGGCTCCCGAACGAACGCTCCGAAACGAACAACGGGATTCTCGAGAAGACCGTCCATTTCCAGCAGTGTCAACCCAACAACGTGTCGGCCTACGGCTACGGAATCGGAATCGGTTCGAGCGGTGTCGTGCCGAAAACGCCCTACGGTATCTTCGGCATTGTGCCCAAATATCTTGGCCTGGGCGCCCTCGACGGCGCCGTGCAGGCCTTCGACACGGACCACCACGTGCTGTACGAGAACGACGCCCCGCTGGGCATCGACGGGTCGGTGGCGTTCCTAAAGAAGACCCTTGCCGAAACCCAAGAGAAGGTGCCGTTTCACACCCCAGATGCCTTCTGTGGCGTGCAGCAACTCGATGAGGGCCATTGGCGCCTTTTCCTTGTCGATCCTGGGCATCTCAGGCAGTTGGGAGTCAGCACCGACATCCAAGCCGCGCCGAGGCTCCACATCGCCCGTGTGACGGATCGCGTCAGCGGCACGGAACTGGAACACACGAAACAGACTATTCCCGTCGGCATCAAGCCTGGCCTGTTCCGCATCCTGGATGTCGTGACGGCCACACAAGAATAGGGAGCATGGACATGCACAGCATTTCACGGCGCCATTTTCTGAGCCGCTCCGCGGCTGCGGCGGCTGCGCTTGCATTGAGTAGCGGCTGCGCCACCTCGGCGCCGCGCCAGGAGAGCAAGCCCAACATCCTCGTCATTCTGACGGACGACCAGCGCTACGACACGTTGAGCTGCAATGGGCACCCGTATTTGAAGACGCCGAATCTTGACGCGCTGGCCAAAGGCGGCGTTTGTTTCGACAAAGCCTTCGTCACGCTGTCGCTGTGTTCTCCTGCGCGGGCGACGTCTCTGACCGGGCAATACGCGCACATCCACGGCGTCATTGGGAACCGGCGCTGGGAAGTACCCTATACCTCGCCCTACATTCCACCGTTGATGCAAGAAGCGGGCTATGTCACCGCCGCCATCGGCAAATGGCACATGCACCGGGATTTGGCAGACAAGCGCCGCCCCGGCTTCGACCACTGGGCCGTGTTCGACAACCAGGGCACCTACAACGACGTGACGCTGAACATCAACGGCACGCGAGTCAAACAATCCGGCCACACCACCGACGTGCTTGCCAGCCAGCTCATCGACTTCCTCAAGCAGGATCGTCAGGGGAAACCGTTCTTTGCCTGGCTGGGGACCAAAGCGGCCCACGGCGACTATGTCCCTGCCGAACGCTTCAAACACCTGTTCGATGATGTGGATCTGCCCGTTCCCCCACTCGATGCCGCCGACCAAGCCGGAAAGCCCGCGTTCATACGCGCCCTGGCGAAGCGCGAACGCTCGAAGGAGCGAGGGCGCTGGGGTATCCCGCCGATGTCGTCTGACGACATATACGGCGGGAAAGTGAGAGGTTACTGGGGTACCATCGCAGGCATTGACGACAACGTTGGACGCATTGTTGAACATCTTCGCAAGTCCGGGGAACTCGAAAACACCGTCATCCTGTTTCTCAGCGACGGCGGCCACTACCTAGGCGAACACGGCTTGTGGGACAAGCGAAGCTGCTACGAAGAATCGTTGCGGATTCCCTTCATCGTGTCTGACGGCCGCAGAACACGGCGGAAGACTCATCGCATTGACGACTTGGTCCTGAACATCGACCTCGCGCCTACCATACTGGCCTTGGCCGGCGTCGAGCGCCCGCCGTCCATGCAGGGAACGAGCCTCGTTTCACTGCTCGAAGACGGCCAGCAGCCATGGCGGTCGGACTTTCTATTCGAATGGTTCAATGAAGCCAGTAATCCAGCAAGAATGCAGCGCGAGATCCAGGGCGTGCGCAACGAGCGCTGGAAGTACATCCGCACCTCTGATGAAGAAGTCCCTGAAGAGTTATACGACCTCAAAACAGATCCGAAAGAACTGAGGAATCTCGTGGCGGACGCGCGGCACGCAGATGTGCTGCAAGGACTGCGAAAGCGCCTTGTGGAACTCCAAGAAGAAACCCGCTTGCCCATGGAAGCCCGCCTGTCTCCCGGCAGCTAACGGGAAAAGGAGAACGGTGGTGATAAGACGTCCCCAAAACCTTGTTTTTTGGGTCTTGACCGTGTTGTTGGGATTGGTCTCTGCCGCATCGGCGAAAGAGGCGCCGGAGCTGCCTCCCGCAAGCATTTTCGACATGGCTGAGATGCGCAACGCCGCCACGCTCGATCTCAAAATTGTGAGCGATGAGACCATTGCCGTCGAAGGCCGGTCCGGCAAGCGAGTCCGGCGAGTCATCTTCGATTTCTTTTCGCATGCATGGCAGGGCGAAGCGCAACGCCACAAGGCCACCGTGTATGTTCCGGCCGACGGGGTCGCGCCGGAAAAACGCGGTATGGCCGTGGTCAATCAGGGGGGTAGCAGTAATCCCGTGGCTGGCTTTGACGTGGAGCAGGAATACGGCGCTTACTCTGCTTTGGACTTGGGGATCCCGGCCATGCTGATCCAGTTCGATATCCATCATTCCGGTATCAAACGGCCCGGGCCCTTGCGTCGGTACACCACGGCCCAGTTTTTTGAAACAGGCGATCCCCATTGGATTCACTGGGTAGCCTTGGCCAAAGCCTACATGCGCGGCATGACGGCCGTCGGCCAGATTGAAGGCATTGACGCCAGCCGCTTTGTGCTCGGTGGATCCTCCAAGCGCGCCCAAGCCGCGTGGATTGTCGCCGCGGCCGA
>JAACEL010000590.1 GCA_011682535.1 Nitrospiraceae bacterium
TCACGATGGTGTTGAGCTGGGCGTCGGTCAGGGCCTTCAGGTCGGTCTGCCAATCTCCGGCCGTCATCTCGTTCATCCAGGGCAGGTCTCGGAATTGGATGAACGTCCCGTCCAGACGGACGCCCTCCTCCGCATGCGCGACGAGGGCGCAAGCGGCCAGGAAGAGGAAGAAAATGATACCGATTCTCACTGGGGATACTCCAGACAGCGTTATGCTGTGGGCTACTTCCAAAAAGAACGCCGTGCGTGGCCGCCGGTTGACATCGCCCCGAGACTCCTATCCGTCATCTGTGTGCCCTTGCATGCCGGGAAGAATCGGTTTCCAGGGCGAGTCTAGCCAATCGCGTCCGTGTTCGCAACCCGGTGCAGCTTTCCCAAGTCGCCGGGTAACGCCCAAGTGGCGCGCGCGGCAAGCTCAGCTTCGCTTTTTGCTCAAGCTCAACACTCACCCGTTTGCTGCCGGCGTGGCTGAGCGGAACTCGCGCGTAACCGGGCACTTCGAGCGCGCCACAATGCGCCACCCTTCCGTTCGGGTGCTTTCGGTGTGCTTGTTCGCCGGGGGGCGTTTCTGCTACACCGAAGGAGCGCCGTATTGTGGGCGCATGTGTGGAGTGTGCGGAACATGGAGAACCAAGCATATGCGTTTATCTCGTGTCTTCCTATACGTAATGTGCGCAGGGTCGGTTCTGGTGTCGGCGGGCGTGGCTTGTGCGGCCTCGACCGTATACCCGTTGGAGGTTCTTCCGCCGGAACACAAGCAGGTGGTGGACCCGGAAACGGGGGCGGAGTTGTTATTCCTGACAACGAATGAGGCGAGCGACACGAACCTGTATTTCCATGAACGGTCGTGGCTGGCGGACGGTTCGATGATTCTGTTTGTCTCCAGCCGCGAGAACGGCGGATTGATGGGGTACCTGGTGGAGACGGGGGAGTTGGTTCGGTTGACGACACCGGCCGGTGGCTTGGGACGCGCCACGGCCGCCTTACGCGGCAAGCGTGTGTTCGCGATGCGGGGGGCGGAAGTCGTAGAACTGACTCTGGAGTTCGGGGTGTCGGCCGATCCGCTCAAGTCACCGTCGATGGTGCGCGCACGCGAGCGCGTGATCTGCGCGCTGCCCGATATCCCAGGCGGCACGAGTCTGAACGAGAACGCCAACGGCCAACTGCTGGCCTTCGGCTACACGGATGCGCAGGGACAGGGTGTGATCGTTATCATCGATGAAGAAACGGGGGCGACGCGCTCGATCACTTCCCCCGACGTACGCAGCAGCCATATTCAGTGGAGTCACACGAATCCGAATCTGCTGTCGTTCGCCGGCGTCCCGCAGCGCCTCTGGATCGTCGATATCCGCGACGGAAAGCCCCGCAACATCTACAAGCAGCGTCCCGGCGAGTGGGCGACGCATGAACACTGGTGGGTAAAGGACCAGATCGTGTTTTGTGGCGGTGTGGTGCCGGAGCCGGTCGAGGAGCGGCACGTGAAGGTGGTCGACATCTACTCGGGCGAGGTGCGCATCATCGGGGCGGGCGCGTGGTGGCCGGGCGGGGACGACGCGTCGGTGGCGCGGGAGAATTTTTGGCATTGCGCCGGCAGCGACGACGGACGCTGGGTGGTGGCGGACAACTGGCACGGCGACATCACCCTGTTCGAGGGCGCCACTTCAAGGCCGCGCATACTGACCAAGGGCCATCGCACCTATGGCGGCGGGGCGCATCCGCACGTTGGCTGGGACCGCGTTGGCCAGCGGGTCGTCTTCGCCTCGCACCTGCTGGGGAATTCCAACGTCTGCGTGGCCACCATTCCGGCGGAATGGCAAGCGGAGAATCCCTCTTGATGGCCATCACGGTGATCCCGCCATTCGACACGGAGGACGATCGATTCGATGATGCGTAGAGCGAAGAAGCAGCCGGGACTCGCCGGGATGTTCGGTCTGAAAGGACGGCTTGCTTTGGTAACGGGCTCCAGTCGCGGGCTGGGGTGGTCGATGGCCAACGGGTTGGCCGCGGCGGGCGCGACCGTGGTGCTCAACGGCACGAACGAGAGACTCTTGGAGAAGCAGGAAGCCGTGATGCGCAGGGCGGGGCACGCGTGCTCGGCCTGTCCGTTCGACGTGACCCGCGAGGCGCACGTCCAGGAGGCGGTGGCCGTTATCGAACGCGAAGTGGGCTCGATTGACATCCTCGTGAACTGCGCGGGCATCAACCGGCGCGGGCCGACGGCGTCCTTTGACGCACGGGACTGGGATGCGGTAATGGACGTTAACGTGAAGGGCGCGTGGCTGGTGGCCAAGTATGCCGTGCACGGCATGATGCGGCGCAGACGCGGCAAGATCATCAATATCGCGTCGCTACTGAGCTTTGCCGCCAAGCCGGAAATTGCCGCCTATGCAACGTCGAAGGCAGGCGTGGCGATGCTCACGAAGACGATGGCCGTGGAGTGGGCTCCGTACAACATTCAGGCCAATGCGATCGCCCCCGGCTACTTCAAGACCGACTTCACCGCGCCGCTGGCCGCGGACAAACAGTTCGACGCATGGGTCAAGATGCGCACCCCTGCCGCGCGTTGGGGTGACCCGCAGGAACTCAACGGACTGGCTGTCTTCCTCGCCAGCGAAGCCTCCAGTTTCGTCACCGGGCAAGTGATCGGCGTAGACGGCGGCTGGACGGCCAATCTGTAAGCCCTGACCAACACGTGGCGCGATCTCTGTAGAGGGGCAGGAGAGAGATACGTGTGGCGAACACGGATGAAGATATCGAGTCCGCTTCTCGTACTGCAAGAAGGACGCCACGGACGGTTACTGGATGCGGTGCTACGCCCGGTATGAGGATGCCGACAACTACATCATGCTCATCATCCAGGGCA
>JAACEL010000184.1 GCA_011682535.1 Nitrospiraceae bacterium
GCGAGGGGTGTGGGGAGATCTCTCCCTGCGGTCGAGATGACAAGTGGGCGGTCGAGATGACAAGTGACATGATGTCCTGTTTGATGAACCGGATTTCCACACAATCGCCGTTCACGACTCAATCCTGTTTATCCCGTCAAGAAGAGATTCGCCAGCAAGCCTCCAAGAAGAATAAACTACCCCGCCGCAAGCGGACGGGGTATTCAGATTCACTCACGCACGCATTCTACGCCGCAAGCGGCGGAGAATTGAACCCCAAGAGATTAAAGTACGCTCTTTCCGGATGAACCTTAAGTAATTCTGTAGCCACATCTGCTTGATGTCAGGTTAGCGGACAATCGCCACCGCCGCCACGTCCTCCGGCCCCAGCGTCACCCGGATCCGCGGCGCCCCCTCCTCATTGCGCCACTCACAACCCGCACCCGCCACCAACACCGTGGCCGACGACTCCGCGTCCAGACCCGCCCTCGGGTCGAACGACACCACCGCCTGCTCCGTGCCGGGATCTGCGTTGAAACATGTGATGTAGAATGTATCGCCGTCGCCATAGCGTTCGAGCCAGATTTTGGGATTGTCCGAAGACGCCAGCGTCAGGGGTTCCCAACCCGCGTCGGCCAGTTTCACGATCGTCGGCACATACCGCTTGAAGGCCTCCCGATGTCCAGCCACGCCCACCGGGTTCGCCCAGTACCACCCCAATTGGTTCGACGGCAGCGCGGCGTAGAACAGACTGCGTTTCAGGTAGCGCTCCTGTTCCTCTGCGTTGAGGTCGCCGTATTGGAGTAGACAGAAGGGTTTCGTGCCGCACATGAACCGCGCGAAACTCATCTCCGCGTCTTCCGGCGGCTGCCACGTTTCGCCCAGTTTCCAGAACTGCTCATCCCCCAGCACGTCCAGCCAATGCGCCGCGAAAGATGTCCGCGGCGCGCAGTTTCCGAAAAGCAACTTGCCGGCAGGGCGCAAGTCCCGCGCTAGTTCCTTCGCAAACGCGATGTGCGAGAACACCTGGTGAATCGCCGGACGGCGGCCCCAGTCGAACGTGAGCGGTGCATCCGCGAAAGCCCAATGGCTTCGGTCATAATTGAAGTACGCCTCGTAACACTCCAGCGTGTCCAAGTATACCCCGTCCACTTCACAAGGCAGCAGTTCCGCCTCCTCGAAGCCGCCGTTGGTCAGCAGGTTCGCCGGGTTGCCCTCGGCCACGAGCGACATATCGTCCATCCACACCGTCGCCGGGTCGGGCGTCCACACACCCGTGCGCGCCTCCACCAGGATGGCCTTCGGCGTGCGGCGCGGCGTTGACGCAAACTCGAACCGCCGCCAAGCCTCGTCCAACCCCGACGCCTCAAAGCTCTCAACCTGCTGCGTGCCATCCTCGTACCAGTACATGACCCGCCACGGGAACCGTGCGCCCCCCGGCGGCGCCTGTTCGGCACGCGCCTGAAACGACAGCGTGAACGGCCCCGCCGAATCGCCTTCGTAGTAGAACTCCTGCGCAATACCCCGTAGGTATTGCTCGAAATACGACTTTCCCTGCGCCGGGTCGAACCGGGCGGACTGGTTCCCAGACGCCTTCTTCGCCGTGTCGATGTTGAAGAACGGATGCGCCGCAACGCGTACCAGCGTCCAACCCGGCACATACCACTGCTTGCGGACCGTCCCGACTTCGCGGATGATCTCGCGGTCCCAGCCTCCGATCGGCATGTGGGCTCCCGGCGACGCCGGAAGCGCCGCTCCCGGGTTCACCATCATCATATTCTCGTTACGCCCCGCCGGGTCGCGGAAGAAGTAACCCAACGGCTCGCCCCACGTGTCCAGCACCCGATTGTCGCCATAGGCGGGATACCGGCGGCGCATGTCCAGTGGCAACACAGGGCCGTCCCACTCGCTCAGACGTTTCGCCAGGTCCAACGCCACCTGCGGTGTCGCCGGGCCATGCACCTCGTCCGCCTTCACCGTCGGCGGCATCTCCTGATGCAAGATCCACGGCTCCGCATAGCGCAGCGAGTACATGCCCTGCCGTTCCGCCCAGCCCATGTCGGAAACCGTTTCCAGAAACTGGAACTGGAACTCTTCATTGCTTCCCGCCACCCGGCGCGGCGACAAGAATGGTAGCCACAGCCCCTGCACCTCGCAACGGCGCTCGAACGACGCCGGGAACATCGCGCAGTAGCCCGCCGCCGCGCCACGGAAGCCGTCCTTGGCGTCGAAGGTGTAGAGGTACGCCGACACTTCGCCCCGGTTGGCCCAACGTCCCGCCGCCGGGCTCACCCCCACGTCGAAGCGGATCCGGAACTCGCGCCGCGCCGCGTCATACTCCGTCTGGAACACCGTCGGCTCGTCCATCGCCGTGGCCAACGCGAGCCCGGTTCCGTCCTTCGTCACCAGGCACGCCATCGGATAGCGATTGTTGTAGCCATCGCGTCCCGCGCCATACCAGAAACCATCGCGGTACAACTGCCCCGCCTGGATGGTGCGAGAGGCCCGCGCGTGGTCGTACCACACGCCGCCCACCGCATCGACCGGCAACGCGAAGTACACACTCACGCCCCGTTCCGCGTCCGTCGTGCTCGCGAAACGGCAACGCGCCTCGATGCCGTTCCCGCGCAACATATACGAGGCCAGTCCCTTCAGCCCGGCCGCTTCGTCGCCAAACTCCTGGAGCGCCTGATAGCCGATGCGCTCAATGGCCCCGCGAACCGGCACGTCGCGATAGGCCGCCTGGGTCAGGCGCACATTGCTGTACCACGCCGTGCTCTCCGGGGTAGGGACGGTCAGGTTGAAATCCACGCGCGCGATCGGCTTGTCCGGGCACACCACGCCCCGGCTTTGCTGCGGGCCATGCTGATACTGTCCGAAATACGCCGACTGCTCCGGCATACGTGTGCCGTCCGTGTAGACACACGCCGCATTCACCGCCAGATTCCGGCTCACCCAGCCCAGCGCCTTGCCGCCTGCATCCAGCCGGCAGCGGCCCGAAAGCACCAGCGGCCCCGGCTCGCTCTGGTTCAATGCCAGGCCGCGCTTCGGACGGGCCGTTCCGGCGCCATCCACGCGCAGCCAGCCGTCCTCGGCGCCGGCATCCGCCGGCATGCCCCAGGCTTCAGCCGTCATTCCCTCCAACAGGTTCTCCGCGTCCGGCGATTCCACGACTTCCTCGAAACGGAACAGCGCCGTCTTGCCCAAGTCGAGGCTTGCGCCACCGGCTTCGAGCTTCAGACCGGCGCCTGTCGCGCGATCCAAATGCAATCGAAGCCCGCCGTCTGCCTCTAACATGACAGACGCCGCGTCCTCGTGAATGCCGGACTCCATCGCGAAGGCGTATCCCAAGGCGGACGGCAGCATCGCGATCAGCGCCGCGGTGCGGAGTATTGAAGGATTTCTAAATAGCATTTTGGACTCTCCGTTACGACTTGCCGATGGCTTCCATCTTCGCCTCGGTGCAGGTGGTGTCCTCGATGCCGGTCATCGTCATCTGCTGTCTCTTCGTTGCACGTCGAACCCCGGCACACGCAGCGCGCATAGCATCGCAAAATCATGCGGGTTCCTGGGGTCGGTGCTTTGGGCGATTTCGTCGCCGTCAATCGCACCATCCCCGTCCGTGTCAGGTTCCAGCGGGTCCGTTCCGTGGACACTCACTTCATCGCCATCCGTCAGCCCATCGCCATCGCTGTCCGGGTTCTGCGGATCCGTGCCATACAGATCCGTCTCGTCCGCGTCCGTAAGTCCATCACCATCCGTGTCCAGCGGGTTCTCCGCCGATACGCCCACGACCGCGTAGCCATTCGCAGGCAACGTGATCGCAAACTGGGCCGCAGGGGCCTTCGGGCCCGTGACCGGTACCGCCACGTCCGCGATCCGTTCCCGCGCGCTGATCACCCCCGCCAAACCGAGTTCCTCGACGTCGAGGGTCACCGTAACCGTTGCCGCCGTCCCCGCTGGGTTGTGCAGCGTGAACGCCAGGTTGCCTGCCGCGCCGTCGCCGAAGCGCTCGGTCCGGACCGTGCCGGGTTCAATCGTCGCGTGTGGCACCGGGCGCCAGCCCGCATTGTCCACCTGCTGGATCAGCGGCATGTACTTGACGAACAGAGGCCGATCGCGTTCGTAGAACGCGGGTGTGGCCCAGTACCACGGGTGGGCCCCGTCATGCGCATGATACATCGACGGGAAGATACCGAAGAACAGGCTGCGCTGGAAGTACTCTTCCATGTGCTGGGCAATCTGCGGGTCGTAGGTGTCGTCGTAGGGATCGTTAATCAGCGTCCAAAAAGGCCGCTGCACCGCCATGGAACGCCAATAGAGGTACGTTTCGTCGTCTACCGGCGACCAGTTATCGTTCTCGTCATAGTTGCTTATCTCGCGTCCGGCAATGTCGACGAACGGCATGTGGTACCAGAGTTGGAAGTAGACATCGTTGCCTTGCAGCTTCTGTCCGTGGCTGTGCAACTGCGCCGACAGGCCTTCGGCCGAGGCGACGTTGCCCCATATGTTCTGCAAGCACACGGCGTTGCCGTTGGTGCGATCGAACGTGAGCGGATACGCAGTCGTTTTCCAGTGTTCCTGCCGGTAATTGCGTACGTTGCCCCAACCCTGCATCGAGTCGAAGTAGACGCCGTCCATGTCCGATGGCGTGCCGTCCCAACCCAGCAGCGGCGACAGTATCTCGACTTCCAGTTCGGCCTTGTTGGGCCACGGCTCGAACCCCGTGTTCCGCACGCCGGGCGCGGCATTGATACCGAACGGCGCGGCCGTGGTCCACGTGATGCCGCCCAGGTAGAGATCGTACTGCTGCGCCGGATCGAAGGCGCCGCTGACGAGCGTCGACTGCGAGAGGCGGTCGCCGTGGTTGGCGTCTTCCTGGAGTTGCCCGAGGTAGTTGGCATACGTCGCGCTTGGCAGGTCGCTTGCGAAACGCGTGATCAGCACGTCGTCGATTTCCACGCTGACGGAGGAGCTGTTCTTGATGGAGACGCCCGTCGTCGCTTCATTGGTCCAGTGTCCCCAGTTGAACACGCCCACCCCGTACGGTCGGGCCGGTGTGGCGCCCGCCCGGGCGCGGTCGTCGAATCCAGCATAGACGCGCGTAATGTTGTCACCCTTTTCGACCACCATGCGCACCGTGATCTTCTCCGAGGCCCGGTCCGCGACCGGCGTGCCCGATTGTGTGCCCGCCGGACTGAAGTCCCACGCGCCCACCTTGGTGGTATTGTCCGTCAGGCCATTGTTGCGCAGTCCGCACCAGAAACGTCCCAGCCACCCGATGTCGAAGTTCGACGTGGCCAGAACGTCGCCCAGATTGTGGATGGTGAACTCCGCGATGAAGTTCTCCGCGGCCGTGCTGGGGAATCCGGGCAATTCCAGGGCGGCGTTCGGCGCGAGGACGGCGCGTCCGTCCGAATACGTCACCGTCCCTTGCGGCGTCAGAATGCCCGGTGTCGCGTCGTCGAACGTGACGTGGTCGTGCGAGGTCTCCGCCCCTCGGAGATGACGCCACTGCGTCTGCGGTTCGCGATAGTGGTAACTCTCGATTCCGTTGACCGTGTCCAGAGCCGACCAATCCGCCACCGACACCCAACCAGAACTGAAATCATGCCAAGCGAAATGGAAGTCGGCGGGGTTTGGAATGTCTTCGAGCGCCGCGCCGCGCAGCAGACCGCCGCCGGATCCCGCGCGCCGCTGTAGCGTGTCCGCGTACAGTTCGTAGTAGTGCGCCAGGGCCTCGCGGAACGCCCACTGCGACGGCACTCGGAAGCTGATGACCGTCGCGTCCGCGCGCGAGGGAAAGTTCTCGGCCACATTCGACAGGCCGAAATCGAACTCGGCGCGGAATTCCAGAGCGGCGGGGTCGTACAGGAAACGAACGGCGCGTCCCGGATTCGGCGGTACGGCCAGGCACACCGCCTCGACGCCATCGTCAATGACCGCCAGCGGGTACCGCGACGCCATGATCGACGCGCCGTAGTAGCTCGTGGTGAGATTTTGAAACGCGCTCGCGCCAGCGATCGTGCGCGAACGCTCCGCATCGTCCCACCAGGTCCAGCCGCGCGCGTCGAAGGGCACACACAGTGCCAGCGTCGTTGCGCGGTCCGTGCCGCGTGTGTCGATCACCGTGCAAGCGTCCGAGCCCGGCGTCTGAGTGGCGGCCAGTTGCAGGTCCAGTCCCGGCACCGTTCCGTTCGCCGCCGCCGGCGTCAGTGGCGTGCCCGCCACCACGTCGCTCACGCGCCATTCGGCCAGAGCCAACGGATCTTCACCCTCGCCCTCGCCCTCACCACCAGGCGGTGTGCCAAAGTCCGGGACATTCGGGCCTTCGATGATCACGTTGTCGATCGTGCCCGTCTTGCCCCAGGACTGAATGGCGAAGAGCGACGTGTTGTAGTGAATACTCCCCCAAGCATAGGCGCCTAAATGCGTGAAGTTCGCGGCACGTCCCGCGCCGGTCGTTGCATCCGCATCGTAAGCCGCGTAGGCCCGCATCTCATTCGCCCCGGGATCGGCCACACACCGAACGGTCACCAACGACGTCCCCTGGCCCGACAGACTGGCCGGAGTCCCGTGAGGGCTGATGTTGCATTCGGCCATGCCCACGCTATGTTCCGCGGCGCCAGCGCCGTCATTCGTGAATAGCCCCGCCGGATACAGGCATCCGTCACCTACCACCTGCCATGCGAACACCCACGACTCCGGATCGCCCGGGTCCGCCAGAAAGCCCGCCACATTTTGAACGGTGAACTCCGCCGTGAAGGCCGTCCCGTCGATCCAGGCGTTTGGAAATAGGAGTTGTCCGCCTGCCCGATCGACGACGGCCGCGCTGTCCGCAAACGTAACACCGGTGAACGTAACGCCCGGCGGCAAGCTCGATCCGCTGCCGTCGTCGCCGTCGAAGTCGAGGTAGGCCGTGCCCCCCCAACAAGCCAACGCCACAAACCACGAACACAGGAACAAGCTCAACCCGCGAGGCCTTAGGTGCTTACTATAGATGCCGTTCGTGACGCCCAACCTGGCTGTCATCGAATGCTCCTCCGGTGTCACGGATGACTTGTCTCAAAATCATTCCTATGTCCGCAGGAACGCCTTTCGAGACAGATCTCATGCGTGAGCGTGCCGCGGAAAACAAAGAACTCCTGTCTCTGCCGGCGCCAGCAGAACACCTCCGGGGCAATTCCGGAGGCTTGGGCCTGGATCCGGCACGCCTGTGCGCCACGCCTGGACGCAGCGGCTGTCCGCTATCTGGATCTATTCTACAGGCCAGCGTCCTAATCTGGCACCAACGTACCCTCGTTCTCGAAATAAGCGGCCACCGTCCCATCCAGCGGCGGAATCTCCAAGGCCGCCCCGCTATTGCGCAGTGATCGCGTAGCCATGCAGCCCGTTGCCACGCTGTAGCGCGACGCCACCGGTGAAGTGGTCGTCGGGCCGCCCTCGCGCACGTATCGCACGAATTCCGCCACAATACGCGGGTCCGCGCCACCGTGCGTGCCCAACGCCGCCGGGATGAACCATTGCTGGTCGCCGTAAGCGTTGTATCCCGTGCGGCGATTCCACAGCCGGATGCACATGTTCGGAGGGTCATCTCCCATGTTCTCGATGCGGCCTTCCGTGCCGATGACCGTGTAGTTGCGCCAGGCGTCCGGTGTGTAATGACACTGTTGGTAGGCCGCGAAGACCCCATTGTCCAACTGCATCTGCAGCATGCTCAAGTCTTCGACGTCGATAGTCGGACTCAAGTTCGTCTGCGCCAGCGGCGGCCAGTTCTCGTTCCGGAACGTCGCGTCGCCGCAGTCATCCTCGTCCCGGCGATCCGTCACTTGGCCGTAGAGCGTCAGCGCACCCATCGCGTTGACGCGTTGCGCGTAGCCTGAACACAGCCAATGCAGCACGTCGATGTCGTGCGACGCCTTCTGCAGCAGCAACCCCGTAGTGTTCTTGCGTTCCGAGTGCCAATCCTTGAAGAACGCGTCGCCACCGTAACCCACGAAATGGCGGCACCAGGCTGCCTTCGGTTCGCCGATGGCCCCACTGCCTACCAGACGCTTCATCTGTACCACAAACGACATGTGCCGCATGTTGTGACCCAGGAACAGCTTGCCGTTCTGCTCCTGTGCCGTTCGCAGAATGCGGTCGCACCCCTCGATCGTGATTGCCATCGGCTTCTCGAGGTACACCGCCTTGCCCGCTTCCAGCGCTGCCACCGCGTGCTCCTCGTGGAAGTGGTCCGGTGTTGCCACGAATACCGCATCCACATCCTCACGTGCCAGGATCTCGCGATAGTCGTCCGTCGTGAACACGTCCGGGCCATACGACGCCACAAAGGCCGACAGTGGTTCCTCGCGGATGTCCGCACCGGCCACCAGGCGCACATTGTCCTGCGGATTGTGAGCATGGCGGGCGACCGCGCCGCGTCCTCCGACACCGATAACGCCAATTCTCAATTCGGAACCCATCTACTCTAGCTACCTAGCGTCCTTGATTGCCATGCGCGTCGTCTCCAGGCCCCTCACTGAAGAGGGAGCAGAGCCCACGAGGGGCCCTGCTCGAGGAGTGGAGGCTCTGGGGATTACGCGGTCTAGCCCCAGCCACCTGCAAACGGCATCCAGATTTCAGCGTCCATGACGGCCGGGGAGCCACTCGATAGCGGGTTGGCCGAAGGCGCCCACACCGGGTATTGCCCCGAAGCGCTATTGCTGTAACGCACCCATTCCGTGTGGCCGTCCATGTACAGCACATTCGAGCCGCCCGGAACATGGTTGAACCGGCCAATGCCCCGGTCCTGATCGCCCGCAAAGAAGCTCGTCGCTGGCGACCACGCGTCCCACATGATCGGCATCGTGCTCTGAGCGGTCGCACTCGCGGCCGGATTGTTGATGTCCGTGATGAAGAAGCGTTCGATGCCCTCGCGAAGCCGGTAATACGACGTCGGCAGCGGCGACCCGTTGTCGTCCAACGAACCATAGCTTCCCGCACCCGCGGCTTCCACCACCGATGATGGAATATCGGATTCACCCACATCCTGGAACCAGAAATTGTTCCAGTTGCATTCGTACTCCGCCCCGCGGCTGTCTATGATCACCGGCGCATTCCCCGCGACCATCCCCCAGCCC
>JAACEL010000591.1 GCA_011682535.1 Nitrospiraceae bacterium
GAAACGGCCGCGGCGACCTCATCACCGCCGGCGGGTTCTACGAAGCCCCCGAGAACCCCCTCGAAGACGAATGGACCTGGCGTCCCGAGTTCGACCTCGCCAGCGCCAGCGTGCCCGTGCTCGTCCACGACATCACCGGAAACGGACTCAACGACCTCATCGTCGGCCAGTCCCACGCCTACGGTCTCGCCTGGTGGGAACAGGGCAAAGGCGCCGACGGCCAGCGCACCTGGACCAAGCACGACATCGACACCGACCGATCCCAGTATCACGATATAGGACTCGCCGACCTCGACAACGACGGCGAGATGGAGTTGGTCACCGGCAAACGCTACCGCGCCCACTGCGGCCACGATCCCGGCGGCGACGACCCCATCGGCACCTACTACTTCAAGTTCGACAAAGCCGGCAACTTCACGCGATACACCCTCGACTACGGCGATCCCGCCGAAGCCAGCGGCGTAGGCATCTATTTCTGGATCGCCGACCTCGACGGCAACGGCTGGAAAGACATCATCGCCCCCGGCAAAGAAGGCCTCTACGTCTTCAAGAACATGGGCCCCGCCTAGCCCGCATCACTCACCATTGCTCGCCGCGAGAGCGTGTAGATGCCGCCAGATCAAGACGTTCATGCGGTGAGCCGGGCGACCGCGTGTTGAAACACGCTAGGAAGCATCAAGAACCCATCGCGTCCCCCTGAGCGTTCGTAGAGAACGAGCAGGGGGACGTTTCCTTCTATCGCGGCGACGTGAGTTGGCTGCGCGCGACGCAGACGGTGTGTACGACTTCGCCGTCGATATTGACAATCCGGTACGTCACCGTGGGGTCGGGTTTGGCGGTGTCGAAATCGAGCAACCCGAACGACTGCGATTCGTTGTAGGAGAACTCGGCGCCGGGTATCTTCTTGTGCACGTGCTGGTTGGTCAACCGCGAACTCTCGAACTCGTAGAAGTCGTAGCCGTTCTTGCGCTCGATCTTCCACACGTCGGAACGGTGGCGGTCGGCCGACAGGAGCACCACGCCGTCGAGCCGGTTCGCCTCGATGCACGAGAAGATCGTCTCACGCTCGGTATCGTAACCGTCCCAGGTATCTTTGCTGCCCGGTTTCGTGCCCCGCGCCCACGGCACGCTCGACACGATCACCTTGAAAGTACCGTCAGACGCTTTGAGCTTGCCCAACAACCAGTCCAGTTGACGCGGCCCCAGCATACTGGTTTTCTTCCGTTTCGGATTCGTCCGATAGTAGCGGCAGTCCAGAAAGAAGAAGTCGACATCGCCCGCCTGCCAGGTGAACCAGCACCCGGGCAGCGCCTCGCCGCCGCCGTAAGACGGATTCGCCCACTGGCGGCGGAACCGCTCCCAGACCGGCCGTTTCCATGCCGGCGTTTCGATCTCCGGCCCGCCCCAGCAGTCGTTGTCGCCGAAATCGTGGTCGTCCCAGATGGCGTACACCGGCGTTGCGCCGAGAAATGCTCGGTACTCCGGCCTCGATTGACGGCGGTAGTAGATGTAATCCTGAACCGCGGGATCCTTGGGGGTGTCGATGTAGACGTTATCGCCGAGGAACAGGAAGGCGCGCGGCTCAAACCGCAGGATCGTCTCCCACACGCGTTCATGCGGCGGCACGTAACCCGCCCCGCCGCCAAACCCCACGCGCAACGCCCCGGCCTGCCCGGAGGCCAGCATGGTGCGGAACGTCCACCCCGGATCCTCCAGCGTCTTCCCGTCGATGGCAAGCGTATAGGTGTAGGCTGTGTCCGGCTCGAGCCCATCCACATCCACCACCGTCGTGAAATCCTCCGCCGCCGTCGTGCGCCCCTCGCCAATCCGCACGCCGCCCTTGCTGTCCGGCGTCAGCCTCACACGCACGTCCGCTTCATCAGCCGTCCGCACCCAGACACCCGCCGCCGAATCCGTCACGCGGCCCAATAGCGGGCCATGAAGGAGCGGCGACAAACGCCCTCTCGCGTATTCCTGGAACGCAACGCGCGACACCAGCGGCCGTAACAGGTCGCGCGGTCCGGCCACGAACCGCTCGATCGGCAATCCCCGCGACACCGCCTCTTTGACGCATTCCATCGCCCGCACCAGCTTGCCCTGCCGGATATGAGCGGCGGCCAGCACATACCACGTCTCGGGATCTTCGGGGTGCTCGGCGCCGTACGCTTCCAGGGCTTCAATGACCGCGTCGAGGTCGCCCGCTGACACCGCGCGCATCGCGCGCCGGTGGACCCGCTTGTATTGGTCCGTCTTGAGATCCACGCCCGACTGTGCCGCCACCCTCCCCGCCATCACGATGGCCACCATCATTCCCAACACACCGATTCGTCCCATGCCCGACCCTCTTTCGTTTCCGCTACGTTTCATCGCCTGGCGCGTCTTCATCAACGTATAGACTCGGACTGCCGGGCGGGTGCTGGGTGAGCACCAATTCCGCCACCAGGCCAAGGGCCAGCACCCCCATGCCCCCGCCAATCAAACCAGCCCCCACCGCAGCGATCGCGAGCGCCAACGGAACGGAATCGAGAATGGCCAAACCCGCCATCGCCCCTGCCGCGCACACCAGGCCCGCCAATATCGCCCCCGCCCCCACCTTGCCGAAGAAATGTCCGGGGGCAAAGCGGTAGCGGCTGAGGAACAGCACGGAAACAACGTCCAACGCCCCTTTACTGAAACGCTCGACGCCGTACTTCGACCTGCCGAACAGGCGCGGATGGTGCTCGACGGGGATCTCGGCGACGCGATAGCCCAGGTTGGCGGCCAGCACTGGAATCAGGCGGTGCAGCTCGCCGTACACGTCGATGCGCTTCACCACTTCGGTGCGGTAGGCTTTGTAGCCGCAGTTGACATCATGCAGATCA
>JAACEL010000592.1 GCA_011682535.1 Nitrospiraceae bacterium
GTCCCATTCGCCTCGCGTCAGCCGGATGTGTCCCGCGACGCGTACCCCGGCATCGCGCGCTACCGCCTTGCTGCGCAGCTTGTCCATCGCCAGCGCGCTGGCCGCGCATCCCGAACTCGTGTAGGGAATGCCGAGCAGGTCGAGCATGCCCTGAAGGCGCCCGTCTTCGCCGTAGGGACCATGCAGCACCATGAGGATGCAGTCGACACCCCGGTGTTTGAGTTCAGGCACGGCCTCGAACAGCCTGATGCCCGGTTCGCCGTCAAACGACCAGCGGCCGTCGCGGTCGATAACGACCGCAGTGACGTCGAAACGCTCGCGATCGAGCGACTCTAACGCCTTACTGCCCGACGCCATGGACACGTCGTGTTCCGAACTCATGCCGCCCATGAGCACGGCGACGTGTGTCTTCTTTTGTGTATTGCTGGCATTCATGCATTTCTTCCTGTATTCGAATCGCCGGATAACTGCGCCGTGGCGGGCGCGCTACAAGACGTCCCCGCTTTGCGGGGCTGTACTTGTCCCGGAAGAAACGATATCATACCAGTTACGAAAGTTCCGCGACGAGTCGGGGGGCTCACCGCCAGTCCGCGCATACCGCACGTGAAGCCGTGCAAGAGGTACGCTCATGAGGCTTCGATACGAACCAGATAGGGACGCCCTTTCGCTGGTCTTCGGCGATCGGCGAGTGGCTGCTCGTGAACTTGGCGAGGGGGTCTCGGCTGTGTTCGACGAAGAGGGCTGCTTGGTCGAAGTGGTAATCGAAAACGTCACGGCGCGCGCTCCCGGCGAAGACATTTTTCGCCAAATACTGATCGAAGGCATCGCACCGTTTGACTCAGGCGACCCGCTGCTGATCGTGCCGCGCCTGTTCAAGGGCACCGACCTGCGCGACGAACGCGAGTGAGCGCCGCATAGCGGCGCTTCAGCACAATCCACCAAAGGCGGATTGTGCACAGCCGCGGATGCTACCTGAAGCCGTTGACTGTCCCCCCACGTGTCGCGAAGCGCGTGCCGCAGACGCCACTTCTTGACACCTCCCGAGGCCCTCGTGCAGAATGCGGCCACGTTTCAGGGCGGTCCGATCATGATCAGCACTCTATTCAGAGCGTTGCGCGTGTACCAGTGGTCGAAAAACTTGCTGGTGTTCGCGGCGCTCATATTCGCCCAGCAACTCTATGTCGCCGACCAGGTCGTGCGCAGCCTGATTGCGTTCGGCGCCTTTTGCGCGGCTTCCAGCGCCATGTATCTGTTTAACGACGTCGCCGATGTCGAAAACGACCGCGTGCATCCCGAGAAACGCACGCGCCCCCTGGCCAGCGGCGCCATGAGCATTCCGGCCGCCATCGCCATCGCCCTCATCCTGATCGCCGCGAGCGGCGCACTGTCCTTCCTGCTGAGCGGGCGATTCGCCCTCATCCTCGCCGCCTACCTCGCACTCGTCGGGGCCTATAGCCTGGGACTCAAACGCGTCATCATCGTCGACGTCATCGTCGTGGCGATGGGTTTCGTGATCCGCGCCATGGCCGGCGCCATCGCCCTCGACGTCTCCTTCTCCAACTGGCTCGTCGTCTGCACCATGTTCATGGCCCTCTTCCTCGGCTTCAGCAAGCGCCGGCACGAGATCAACCTGCTCGACCACGAAGCTCTCAACCACCGAGAGGTGCTCGGACATTACTCCGTGGCCTACCTCGACGCAGTCAACGTAATTGTCGCCGGCGGCGCCATCATCACTTACACCATCTATACCTGTTCACGAGAGGTCGTCGAACGCCTCGGCACCGACAAGCTCTACCTGACGCTGCCCTTGGTCTTGTACGGCCTGTTCCGCTACCTCTACCTGGTCCACCACGACCTCGATGGCGGCGATCCCAGCAGCACCTTACTGAAGGATCGATCGCTCACGATCACCGTGGCCCTCTGGGGGTTGGCTTGTATTGGAATCATCTACTGGAAATCGGCAGCGTAACGCGAGTCGGGAGGGATGCACCATGAAGAGCGCCGCCACACCGGGTGTTCCGTCTGACGCGATGGACAACGTGGGAGCCATTGTGCTCGGTGGCGGACGGGGCACACGCCTCTACCCCCTCACCGCCCTGCGCGCCAAGCCCGCCGTACCCCTGCTCGGACGCTACCGGCTTGTCGACATCCCCCTCAGCCAGTGCATCCACTCCGGCATCAAGCGCATTGTCGTCCTCACCCAGTTCAACAGCGCTTCGCTGCATCGCCACATCCAGGACAGCTACCACTTCGACAACTTCTCCAAAGGCTTCGTCGAGATCCTGCCCGCGGAGCAAACCCACGAGAGCGGGGATTGGTACCAGGGCACGGCCGACGCCGTGCGCCAGCAGCTCCGTGAACTCGACCACCTGCGGGCCAAACACTACCTCATTCTCTCAGGCGACCAGCTCTACCGGATGGACTATCGCACACTCCTGCGAACCCATCTCGGCAACGATGCCGACATCACCGTGGCCTGCCTGCCCGTGGACCGCAAAGCCGCTCGTGGTTTTGGCATCATGAAGACCTACAAGAACGGACGCATCAAGCAGTTCGTCGAGAAGCCCGTGGGCAAGGCGGAACTCGACCCACTCAGAATCCCCGAGGGCGTGTTTGCCGAGCAGAAGATTGAGGCCAAAGGACGCGAGTTCCTGGCTTCGATGGGGGTCTACCTGTTCAAGGCCGAAGTGCTCGAAGAGATTCTCAGCGCCCAGGAAGACTGGATCGACTTCGGTAAACACGTCATCCCCTACTCCCTGCGCAAACGCCGCGTGTTCGCCCATCTATTCAGCGGCTTCTGGGAAGACATCGGAACCGTGCGCTCCTACTACGAGGTCCACATGGCCAACGCCGGGCCCAA
>JAACEL010000593.1 GCA_011682535.1 Nitrospiraceae bacterium
AAGTACCGGTATTCTCCGTGGCAATAGATTTCCCCCTTCGGGCGAAATGACAAGTTATGCCCAAGTTTTACTTCCAACCCAGGTCCTTTCGCGGGGATGACGCATAAAAGGCGGGAAAAGCAAGACACTTGCGCCTAACTCGAATGCTCTACACGATTGGGCCTTGGATTTACAGGATGCAAACCATCCAATTCATCCTGTTATCCTGTCAAAAAGGCGGTATCAGAACGAAGTACGCTAAAACCGGAAGAACCACTTTCGTGAAGAAATCATTCGAAACGGTCTGACCCCGCCCAAAGGACGCGGTATTCCGGTTTGCCATGAAGCGCTCTATTCGGCGCTTAGACTGTAGCGTATACCGACTATCGTCATGTCGTCGACAATCTCGCGGTCGCCCATGTGAAGAGCGACATCTACGCAGACCGTGTCGAGCAGCTCGGGCAGGGAGGCGTTGGCCGCGCGTTGGAGTGAGGCTTGGACGCGCTCCTCTCCGTAGAGTTCGTCCTGGCCGTTGTGCGCTTCGGTAAGGCCGTCGCTGTAGAGCAGTATGGTGTCGTTGGGCCTGAGCGGAACGATGTTCTCGGGGTACTCGGCGTCTTCGACAATCCCAAGGGGGAACCCGGAATTGCCCAGCAGGCGCTCAATGCGTCCAGGTTCCTGACCGACGAGAATCGGAGGACAATGGCCCGCGGAGGCGTAACGGATTTCGCCTTTGGGCACGTCGACAACCATGAAGAACAGGGTCACGAAGCGGCCACTATCGGCAACGCGGCTGCACATGGCGTTGTTGGTGAGGAAGAGGACTTCGCTGGGGGAACGCGGCGCGATCGCCAGGGTTCCAAGTATGCTGGAGCACTCGGTGGTGAGTAGTGCGGCGGGCAGTCCTTTCCCCGCGGCGTCGCCGACGACGATGCCGAGACACCCGGGGCCCATGTCGATGAAGTCGTAGAAGTCCCCGCCGACTTCGCGGGCGGGGGTGCAGGTGGCGATCAGTTCGAGTCCGTCGATCTGAGGAGGCGTCTCAGGAAGGAGGGCGCGTTGTACTTCGGAGGCGACGCGCAAGTCGCTCTCGAGGCGCTCGCGCAGGGCCATCTCGGACTCGAGCCGCGCGATGTGGTTCTTGAGCGCTTCGGCCATGTGGTTGAAGGCTTCGCCGAGCGCGGCGATTTCGTCTTGCCCAGGCAGCTTGATGCGGTAGTCGAAGTTGCCTTTGGCGAATTGCTGGACCCCGTCGGTCAGGGCGGCAATGGGTCTGTAGAGCCCTCGGCACAGGAAAGAACTCATGGCGACGCCGAGGAGCACCATCACCAGGCCCAGCACGGCGCAAACGAGCGCGAGGGTGAGCATTCTGGAGGACATCTGCTGGGTGGAGTGCTGGATGAAGAGAGCACTGGGGGGGCCTCTGGAAGGGTCGGCGAGAGACATGACGACGCCAAGGTCGTCGCCGATCGGCATGATGCGGTAACTCTGGCCGGTCCGCGCGGCCAGGAAGTCGAGGCAGAACTGGCGAATCTCGTCCTCGTCGATGGGATCTTCGGGCCCGATCGGTTTCCCGGCCCGGCCAAGAATCTCGCCCTTGGGACAGACGATCATGAGACGCTCGAACTGAAGGCCCGATCCCATCACGTGGTCGAGCATGTCTTGAATCAGGAGCCGCGAGTCCCTGAGCGTCGCACAGGCAGCCGCGTTGGAGTCGGCGGCCGGCTTGGTATCCGCGCCGAGTGTTTCGGAAAGGGCCAGCGCATATTCGATGTGGCGTTTGGCAAGCCGGTTGAAAGTAATGCTGCGGGCTCTGAAGGTTTCCCCCATCACCATCAGGCCTATTATCAGGAAACTGAGGGCCATGATGGTGACGGTCACGAGAATCAGGAGACCCGTCGCCAGGCTAAGACGCGTCCGGAAACGGATGGACATCAGTCATTCTTTCCGAGGCGGTTCCAGGACTGCTCTTTGCGTTCGATGTCGAGAGAGCGGACGAAACGCCGCACAGCGTCGGCGTTGTCTTCGGCGTCGTAGATGGTGAAGATCTTCTCCATGTTGGTAATCTGGAAAACCTCGCGTATGGCAGAGGCGAGACCGCACAGTCGTACACAACCGCCATTCTTTTCGACAATCCCGTTGACGCGGAGCAGTTCACTCAAGACGGCACTGGAGAGGTAGTCGACCTCGCGGAAATCGAGCAGGAGATTGATGGCAGGGAGCGCGGAGGCGCGTTCGGCCAGTTGACGTCCGAATTCGGCCACGTTGATGGCGTCCAACATACGGGTCTCCTGGATGACGGCCAGCGTGATGGGCCCCCTCTGCTCAAAGGCAACGATGGGGTTGGTCTCTGGGGTCATGATCATCCTCCCTTGCAGCACGGTTCGCGTCGCATTGTCATTTCCAGGCAGTGCGTCTTGTGATCGTAGGCGACGCCGTCCATGTAGTGACGAATCAGGCAAATGCCCCGCCCCCCTGCATGATCGGGTGGAGGCATACAGATCTTGTCTGGATCGAAACCGTTGCCTTCGTCGTGGACAAGCACGTGACAAACGTCGCCGTCTTCGGCAATTTCCAGACGGATCATCCGCTCAGGGTCGCTTTGGTTGCCGTGTCTGAGCGCGTTGACTAGGGCTTCCTCCAGACACAACCGGAAGCAAAAGTCCCTGTCGTCCTTCATCCAGCCGTGCTCGGCAAGGGCCGTGAGCGCGGCTTCAAGCGTGTCGGACATGGCCGACAGTGTGCTTGGGAATTCCCGGACGAATAGTGGTCGCCCTACGGACACGATTCTCTCCTAGGTTTCACACGTTGAGGATAGCACAGCGAGAGGACGCGAGCAAAAGGCCGGGCTGCGAGCTGACTCATTCCCAGTTTGGCGTC
>JAACEL010000594.1 GCA_011682535.1 Nitrospiraceae bacterium
CTTCCTTCGTAGTCGATCTCGATGGCGATGTCCTGGTCTGGTTCGACGGCGCGGGGGGAGCGGAGCGTAATGGCGCACCAGATGCGGGAGGTGCGCGCCGGTTGCCCATCGATTGTGGCGCGTGTGACGCGCAGTCCGGGGTTGAGCAGGAAGGTGAAGGTGCGGCGGCCCTCTTCGAGCGAACGAACGGTAAGTGACGCGCGGGCTTTGAGGCGCTCGTGCTGAGGTTCAAGGTCAATCCAGACGGACGTACTGTCAATACGCTGCCCGGGGAGCGCTCGATCGATGACGGACGTGGCGGCTTTGATGGCCCACGGCTTCCGAGCGTTGAGGGCCCAACGGAATGCGCCGTACGTTCCAGCCAGGCCGAATGCAGGCGCCAAGAGAATCACCAGGATCGCCTTGAACCACCGATGCCGCAAGAGAGCCATACCTCAACTCCGATTCGCAAGAGACTGCAAGTGGCAACAGACTAGCGTTTCCAGGCCGGGAGAAGCCAGTCGCGCGATCCTGACACCGAAGAAAACGCCCCCTGCGGCGATACCGCTGGGGGCGTGGGTGGGGCGGACAGCGCTACAGGTTGTTGTCCAGTGCGATCTGCGTGAGCAACGCCCAGGCGCTACTGACCGGGAATACCTCGTGTTCCGTACCGTCAGCTTCGCTGGCTTCGGTCGTGCTGGGGTTGGGGATGAATTTGAGGAACTCGACGTGGCCGTCGAGATAGAGGCAGTTGGAGCCGCCTGGGATGTGGTTGAACTGCGGGACATACAGTCCGGTGACGTCCCATACGGTGGCCAGTTCAGACTGGGCCACTGCCGAGCCCGCGGGGTTGTTGATGTCGGTAATGAAGAATCGCTCGATACCCTCGCGGAAACGACGCAGGTCGTAGTCCCCTGCCGCCAGCACAGTGTTCCCGGGATGGGAGAAGGTGTGGTCCTGGTCGTTGTTCGCCTCAAGCGTTTCGTAGTCAGGGGTGCCGATCCAGTAGATAGCGATCTTGGTCGCATAGAAGGCCAGCAGGCCTCTTGAAATATCTACCGGCACGACCCACGAGTTGTCCGGAATCGCAAAACCGAGGTAGAAGTAGGAGCCGTCGGAGGTGCCAATGCTGGCGTCGTAACCTGGCAGACGAGGATCGCCGTCGGCGTTGGCAAGGTTGATGTTGCCATTGGGATCCAGCCAGGCGCCACCGTCCCCGATGTAATCATCAGCGGCATTGTTACCGTCCGAAGGGCAGAAGATGATGTTGAGATCGGAGATGTACTCGGGATAGGTGGCCTGAAGCGAGAAGAAGAAGTTACCGCCGCTCAGTGACTTTGGGGGGAACTTCTCGCCTTTGGACTCGTTGGAGTACATCTTCAAGACCAAGCCCATCTGCTTGAGGTTGTTGGCGCATGAGGCGCGGCGCGCGGCCTCACGTGCGCGGGCCAATGCAGGGAGGAGGATTGCCGCAAGGATTCCGATGATGGCGATCACAACTAGCAGTTCGATTAGGGTAAAGCCTGTACGTCTTATTCTCATCGTCATGATGACTTCTCCTTTGTCTTCGTTAGTGCCCAAGTCTCGTCGGCCGGAGCCGCTGGCACGGCGTATGCAGTGTGTCAATGACAGGCTAGTGCAGAACATGGGAATCTGTCAACAGGAATTCTTGCCGAGCCGGGGGCGGATGCGCCGCCTACGGGGTGTGTTACACTGCGCCAAAGTGCGTGCCGCGCGCGCCACGGCGGAGTTAACCGGCGATGCGGAAAGAGGAGTGAGCCTTGAAATTCGATGCGCGTGTCGTGTTTTCCGTTCTTGCCATTGTGGCTCTGTTGGCGCTGCTTTCCACGTCTCGGGGGTGCCGCAACAGGCGCGAAGGGGGTGTGCCGCTGGCGTCGTCTGCCGACGGGGAAACGGGACGGCCGATCGATGTGTCGAGATTTCGGGGACCGCTGGTATCGACGATGGCGCTGGCCGAAGGCTTGGCCGGTGCCGACGCGCCGGCTGGCAGCGCACGCGAGAGCGTTTCGCTGCAGTACGACGCCCTACTGGAAAGGTTGGGCCTGACGCCTGACGCGCAACGGGCCGCGTTGGATGCCCTTGTGGCCCATTTCGAGGGGCGCGCCGCTCAGGCGCAACCTGGAACGGAGTTGGGGCGGCGATTGGCCCAATTACTGAGCTACGAACAGGCCGAAGTCTGGTTTGCTTACGAGGAGTCGCTGCCGGAACGGCTGCTGTATGAATCGGTGGAGTTGGAGTTGCGAGGTACCGGAGCGGGCTTGGCGCCGGAGGCCGTGTGGCGGGCGTGCGAGATCGTCGTGGACGAGTATTTGTCGGCGGGCGTGGGGCAGAACTTCGCGTTCGGCCCTATGGCGCAGGAGCCGCTCCAGACGATCATCGACAAGCAGCGCGAATCGTTGTCGCGGATGCGCGCGCGGTTTTCGGAAGAATTCGACGAGGAACAGATGGCGGTGCTGACGCCGTTCTTGGATCGTCACAAGGCGGCGGCGGAGATGACGCTGAAGGTGATGAAGGGCGAGATGTGATCCGCATCGCCGGTTAACTGCGCCGTGGCGCGCCACAATACGCCACCCGGCGTTCGGGGATGTGAGGGGGTGTTCGACTTAGCGCGGGAACGGATGCTAAGCTACGGTTATGATGACGATGCCCCCCTATAGCTCGGCAGTTCGCGAAATGCCCGAGGAGGATCGGCCGCGTGAACGGCTGGCGCGGCTGGGCCCGGAGGCCTTGCGCGACGCCGAGTTGATCGCGGTGTTGCTGCGCACGGGCACGCGTGAGATGGGGGCGGTGGCGCTCGCCGAGCAGGTGTTGCGGCATTTCGGTAGCCTGCGGGCGATCGCGCGCGCGTCGCTGGAGG
>JAACEL010000185.1 GCA_011682535.1 Nitrospiraceae bacterium
AAAGCGAGCAAACAGGCCCATGGCCTATCCGAAACGTTGGTCTTTTCCGATGATCGGTCCGAGACTCAGTTTGTTTAGGACAGCAGTGTCTTTGGGTTTAGGTTCTGACTCATCCCCAGTTTGGCGTCCGCTCCCAGGGAACCGTATCCGCGCTATCCAGCCATCTTCGGCGGGGCGTTTCCAGCCCCGGTAAATACCGTGATGAAAATCAAGCTTTTCCCCAGTTCCAAGCAGAGCCCTCCCACCAATCTCGTTCCCAAAGTTGCACTTGGGAAACGCAATTGCCCGCGAAGTTGTACTTCGCAGGCCACGTAGCGATCACGCTCGCCCTCGAAGCGATTGCCCCTGGCCCCGTAGAGAGCGACAGGCTGTAGCCGTGAGAGAGCGGCTACGTGCTGCCAGCCCTTCGGGCCTATCCGCCGTTCGACGCACCTTCTACCCGCCCGTGAACCAACTGAGAATTGACGAGAAGAACTCCACTGCGGCGGGGTCGCTTCTGGACATGCTCCAAACGTTGACGCCGGCGCCGGCTTGTGCCAGGACGAATCGCCCGATGCCCAATTGCGCGATGACGACTTGGCCTATGCCCAACTGGCCAAGGGCCAGTTTCAGGCCAATGGCGAGTTGGCCCACGGCCAGCAGCCCCGTCGCCGCCTGTGCAAGGCCGAACAGGAGGCCGACGCCCAATTGCCCGATAGCGACGAGTCCCATGGAGGCGTGCCCGATGGCGATGCCGCCTACGGCCAAACGGCCAATGGCGATGACGCCTTTGGCCACGATTCGGCGCCCGGTCTCTGGGCAGCGTCCGTAGGTGACATGGATGAGAGGCCAGCCGAGTACACGGGCGTGTGAGGTGAACTCGGAGAAACGCTGGCCGTTTTCGTAGATGAAGCGGCGCCACGTTCCGAGGCCGGTTTCCTCTACGACGTATTCGATGTCTTCCAGCATCATGTTACGCATCGGCGGTCTCCAGGTTATTTCATCTGTCGTTCGATCCGGGCGATGTGCCGGCGGGCGCGAGCGGCCTCGGTCGAATCCGGCGCGTCGTGGATCACGCTGTAGTACGTCTGCAATGCGGCGTCGAACTGCCGGGTTCTGCGGTACAGATCGCCCAGTTGCAGCGGGAAGGCCATGTTGCCGGGTTGAAGATCCATGGCGGTGACGAGGGCGTTGGCGGCGTCGTCGTACATGCGCGCCGCCTGGTACGCACCGGCGAGGTTGCGGTAGGCGCTGGCGTTTTCGGGCGTGAGCCCGGCCACGGTCTGATACTCGGCGACCGCTGCCTGTTTGTTACCGTTACGCATGTAAAACTTGGCGAGCGAGTTGCGCGCGGCGACCGAGTCGGGCGCCTGGCTCACCCAGGTCTGGAGTTGGGTGCGTTCTTCGGCTTTCATGTTCAGTTTGCGGTACATCGACGCCGCCATGGGATAGGAACTCAACTCGTCGCGGGTGAGTTGTTGGAAGGTCTGCAGATAGGCCAGCGCGTCTTCGTTGCGCCCCTGCGACTGCAAGCGCTTGGCCTGTTGATAGTAGGGCGTGGCGTCGTTGGGGCGCTGGGCGATCCAGTCTTCGTAGACCAGCCCCGCCTCTTCCGTCAGTCCCAGCTTCTGGTAGACGTTGGCGAGACTGCGGTAGGCGTCGCGGTCGTGTGGGTTGAGTTCGAGGCTTTCCTTGAGCATCTCGGCGGCTTCGGCGTAGTTGCCCAACGCGATGGCCTGCCGTGCGTCCCGCACCATCCGATCGGCCTCGCGCATGGCCGCGGCCCTGTCTTGTTGTGGCGTGCGTTCTTTGTCCTCGTCCGTAGCGCCGCCGCCACCGCGTACGGCACTGGCGGTTCCTGGCGTGCGCCCGCCGATGGAGGCGATCAGGCGGCTGGCCATGTCGTTGTCTGAGCCGTTCGCTTCCGGCTCCTCGCGGCGCCGATCATACTCGTCGATAGCCTGCAAGTAGGCCTCGAAGTCCTCGTCTTCTTCATCTTCGGCGGCCAACTCCGTTGCGCGACCGTCTCCGCTGTGCCAGTCTTCGTCATAGGAGACAACACCGTCCTCCCGCGCGGCGGCGCCTGGCGTCGCGGAATCGTGACCGGTGGCTCCGGCGGCAGAGGGCTCCCCACCGTCGTAGAGGCGGTACACCAGCCCGCCCGCGAGTGCAATCGCAATGAGCACAACCAGGATTGCGGTGTTTCGCAAAGACATGGACTCCCTCGTGTTCCCGCGCCAATCCCGGGCAATATACATGTTTCTGTCCACCCAACCCAACACCCCCTACGCCATGGACCGCGCTCGTATTCGCGATGTCCAGAACCGCTTGGTCACACAATGCTGATCCTTGCCACCCCTATGAGGTAAGATCGCCGGATGAAAATTCAAGTGATCGGCGCAGGAAGTTGGGGATTGGCTTTGGCGCGCCTGTTGGCGCTTAACGGGCACGAAGTGCATCTGTGCTGCCGCGATGAAGACGGCCCCGATGTGCTGCGCGAAACGCGCAAGAGCCCCTTCTACTTGCCGGGCGTGGCGTTGCCCGAATCCATTGAAGTCGCGCACACGGCCCAGTCCAATGCCGCGCTCGCGGTGCTGGCAGTGCCTTCGCATGCCATGCGGAAGGTGGTCGCGCAGCATACGTTCTCCGTACAGACGATACGCGTCAGTGTCGCGAAAGGGATCGAGAACGAGTCGTTGCTGCGCATGAGCGAGGTGATCGAGCAGGCCGCGCCGGGAGGACCCGTGCTGACGCTCTCTGGGCCAAGCCACGCCGAGGAGGTCGCTCGCGACCTGCCCGCGTCGGTGGTCGTCGCCGGCGGCGACGCGGAGGCGTGTGAAACCGCGCAGGCGGCTTTTGTGGCGGATAACTTCCGCGTGTACACCAGCCCCGACCTCGTGGGCGTGGAGCTGGGCGGTGCGCTCAAAAACGTGATGGCCATCGGGGCTGGCGTGTGCGACGGGTTCGCGTTGGGCGACAACGCGAAGGCGGCCCTGATTACGCGTGGCCTCGCCGAGATGTCGCGGCTGGGCGTCGCACAAGGCGCCGACCCGCTGACGTTTGCGGGACTGAGCGGTATGGGAGACCTGATCGTCACGTGCGCCAGTGGACACTCGCGCAACCGGGCCGTAGGCGAGCGGATCGCACGCGGCGACGCCATGGACCAGATCCTGGCCGGGCCGATGGTGGCGGAGGGGATTCGTACGGCGCGGTCCGTGCACGACCTCGCGGCGCGCCTCAGTGTTGAAATGCCTATCGCCGAACAGGTGTATGGCGTTCTCTACGAGCAGACCGATCCTCGCCAGGCGATTGTCCAGTTGATGACGCGCGACCCCAAACCCGAACGCGACTAGTGTCGCTGCGCTATGATTGACGGGGATGTGCGCGCGCGGGTTTGGGCGTTCGCTTGCAATTTGTCCGAGGGATTGTTATAATAGTAACCATTCCTGTTATTGGTGAATTTTATGGCCCAGCAAAAACAGAGCAGGATGACCCAGCAGCGCCTGGTCATTCTTGAGGAAGTTCGGAAGCTCAAGACGCACCCGACGGCTTCCGATGTGCACGACATCGTACGCGAACGCTTGCCCAGGATCAGTTTGGGAACCGTGTATCGGAACCTGGATCTGTTGTCGGAATCGGGCGAAATATGGCGTTTGGCGACGAGCGGGACGCAGTACCGGTTCGACGGAAACACGGAAAACCACTATCACATCACCTGCGTGGTGTGCGGGCGCGTCGATGATTTCGAGGGGCCCACGGTGGAGATCGGCGGAGCTTCGCCGGCCGAAACCCTTGGGTACGAGATTGTTGATCACCGACTTGAGTTCTTGGGGAAGTGTCCCCAGTGCCGAGACGGATCCAGTGACGAAGCTTCCACTTGAACGACGATTCGGAGGACATGAGATGGAACTGAAAGGTTCGCAGACGGAGAAGAATTTGCTGACGGCGTTCGCGGGAGAATCCCAGGCGCGCAACCGCTACACCTACGCGTCGGCCAAGGCCCGCAAAGAGGGTTTTGTGCAGATATCGAAGATCTTTGCTGAGACGGCCGACCAGGAGAAGGAGCACGCCAAGCGCCTGTTCAAATTCCTCGAAGGCGGCGAGGTCGAGATTACGGCGGCGTTTCCGGCGGGCGTGATTGGCGCAACGGCTGAGAACCTCAGGGGTGCGGCTGGCGGTGAACACCATGAGTGGTCGGAGATGTACCCGGGATTCGCTCAAGTAGCGCGTGAAGAGGGTTTCGACGCGCTCGCGGATGTGTTCGAGGCAATCGCCGTGGCCGAGAAGCAGCATGAGAAGCGCTATCTGGGCCTGCTGGCGAATGTGGAGAACGGGACCGTATTCAAGAAAGATGCGCCGGTCGTCTGGCGTTGCCAGAACTGCGGCTTCATTCACGAAGCGGCCGAAGCGCCGTCCGTCTGCGCCGCCTGCGCGCATCCTCAAGCGCATTTCGAGCTGCTGGCGGAAAATTGGTAGAACCAGCGCGCGCATATCGCCGCGCCGTGTTGTGGGTGGGACCATGCGCTGCGCCGGCGTTCGCCGCGTGAGTGACGCGTCTGACGCATGAGCGTAATCGACCTAGCCGTTGTTGCCGTGGGTGTTTCGATGGACGCGATGGCAGTAGCCATCGCGGTCAGCTTGGCATTGGGTAAGCCCACCGGGCACCGTGTGTTCCGCTTGGCTTTTCATTTTGGCCTGTTCCAGGCTATGATGTTCGTGACGGGCTGGATGGCGGGCCAGACGGTTGGCCCCCACATCGAAATGTGGGATCATTGGGTGGCGTTTGCGGTGTTGGGCGTGATCGGTTGCAGGGCGATTGCGGGTGCATTCCGGGACTCGGACGAGCCAGACCGACGCGCCGACGCGACCCGGGGCATGCGGCTGGTGGCCCTGTCGATAGCCACCAGCATCGACGCGCTGGCGGTCGGACTGGGCGTGGCGGTGTTACATGCGCAGATGTGGATTCCGGCGATCATCATCGGACTCACGACGGGCGGACTTTCCGTAGTGGGCATGGTGTTCGGGAGTAGACTGGGCTCTCGATTGGGTAAGCGAGCGGAGATCCTGGGTGGCGTGGTGTTAGTCGGCATCGGAGTCAAGATCCTGATTCAACACTCATTTCAATAGATAAGCCCTGTGAGTGTCGAACAAACAGCGGCTTGGGCAGTCCACGAGAAGGAAGCGTACAATGTTGAGCGAGAAAATGGAAAAGGCATTGAACGGCCAGATCAATGCGGAGTTCTATTCGGCCTATCTGTACCTGTCGATGGCGGCGTACTTTGACGCCTCGAATCTGAAGGGTTTCGCGAGCTGGATGCGTGTGCAGAATCAGGAAGAGACGATGCACGCGATGAAGTTGTTCGATTACGTGTCGGGAAAAGGCGCCACGGTGACATTGCAGCCCATCGAAGGCCCCCAGACGGAGTGGGAGTCGCCCTTGGCGGTGTTCGAAGCCACGCTTGAACACGAGCGGAAGGTGACGGGTCTCATCAACGCCCTCGTGGATACGGCCCTTGATGAACGTGACCACGCCACGAACATTATGCTGCAGTGGTTTGTTACCGAGCAGGTGGAAGAAGAAGCCTCGGTGGACGACGTCGTCCAGCAGCTCAAGCTGATGGCCAACGCCCCGGGCGGTTTGTTCATGCTCGACCGCGAGTTGGGGCAACGGGCCTTCAACGCGCCCACCGCTGAATAGGGAGTACCCGCATGTTCAGTGCCCGCGAAGTGTTCGATATTGCCCTGCAAGTAGAACGCAACGGCGCCGCGTTCTACCGCCAAGCGGCGGACTCGGCGGAAGACGGCGCCATGAAAGAACTGTTCCAGGAACTGGCCGAGATGGAGAACGACCACGTGCGTACCTTCATCGAAATGAAAGACCGGCTTCTGACTCCGGGCGAGAAGGCCTGGTTCGACCCAGACGGTGAAGCGGCGGGCTACCTGCAAGTGATTGCGGGCAGCCGGCTGTTCCCGGTGCATGCTTCCGTGAGCGAGATCCTGGAGGGACTACCCACCACCCGGGACATTCTCACGTTTGCGCTCGACCGCGAGAGAGAATCGATCCTGTTTTACACCGGCATGAGCAAGATCATGCACGGGGCTGACGATCGCGAGCGCATTGATGATATCATCGGCCAGGAGATGCAGCATGTAACGCTATTGACACGCAAGATCGAGGCGCTCTAGCCATCGATGGGAGGTTGATGCACGTGAAAGAGCCGTTCAAGGCACTCAAGATCACCGAGAACGTCTATTGGGTGGGGGCCGTCGATTGGCACCTGCGGGATTTCCACGGGTACTCCACCGAGCGCGGAACGACCTACAACGCGTTTCTGGTGGTCGGAGAGAAGGTTGCGCTCATCGACGCCGTAAAGGCGCCGTTTGCCGACGAGATGCTCTCCCGGATCGCGTCGGTAGTGCCTCCCGATCGTATCGACTACATCGTTTCGAACCATGCCGAGATGGACCACACCGGCGCCTTACCCGTGGCGATTCAGACGGCCAACCCCGAGAAGGTGTTTGCGTCCGTCAAAGGCGCTCAGGCCCTCGATGCGCACTTCCACGACGGCGCCGAGATTACCCCGGTCAAGGACGGCGAGACGCTTTCGCTGGGCAACATGCAGTTGACCTTCTTCGAAACGCGGATGCTGCATTGGCCCGACAGCATGTTCACGTTTCTGGACAGCGGCGGCATCCTGTTCTCGCAGGACGCGTTCGGGATGCATCTGGCTTCGGCGGAGCGATTCGCCGACGAGTTGGACCCGTCGGTGCTCGAGTTCGAGGCGGCCAAATACTTCGCCAACATCTTGACGCCCTACGCCGGTTTGGTTGCCAAGCAACTCGACAAGACGATGGCGCTGAACCTGCCCATCGAAATCATCGCTCCGGATCACGGTCCGGTGTACCGCCGGGATCTGAACTGGATTCTGGAGCGATACGCCCAGTACGCGGCGCAAGCGCCGACTACGAAAGTGGTGATCGCGTATGACACCATGTGGGACAGTACGGCGCGGATGGCGCTGGCGATCGCCGAGGGCGTCGTCGATGGCGGCGGGCGCGTGGTCGTATTCGAGATGGGCAAGGCGCACCGAAGCAATGTGGCGACCGCCCTGCTCGGGGCGGGCGCGTTCGTGGTGGGCTCGTCCACCATGAACAACAACATGCTGCCGTCGATCGCCGACATCCTGACCTACGCCAGGGGGTTGCGGTTCAAGAACCTCGTCGGCGCGGCCTTCGGCTCCTACGGCTGGGGGGGAGAAGCGGTCAAGCAGATTCAGGAATCCCTCGAAAACATGAAGATTGACCTCGTCGACGAAGGCATTCGTGTAAACTATGTGCCGACGCACGACGACTTGGCGCGCTGCCGGGAATTGGGCGAACGGATTGGCGTGCGCCTGGTGGAGAACGCGAAGGGCTAGCGCGCATTAGGGCAACGAACAAACGGGCAGAAAGAATAGGGAGGAGACTGGGCATGCAGAGATTCCTGTGCGATGCGTGTGCTTACGTTTACGATCCGGAAGAGGGCGACCCGGACAGCGGCATCGAGCCGGGAACCGCGTTTGAGGATCTCCCCGACGACTGGGTGTGCCCGGTGTGTGGGGTCGGGAAGGACGACTTCTCGCCTGAGTAGATCGCAAGTCCGAGCGTAAGAGTCTGAGCGAAACCTAGCTCGCATCGCCGCTTCTTACGCGCGGATTTGGGTAGATGGAATGCCGGTTGTCATGTGTTCGGCTACTGTGGTACGGTTGACGGCAAGCTGGCATGCCCCGTCCTCCGGGCGGGGAGAGGTCGCTTTGAGCAATCTCTTCACCGGAACCGGGAAGTACTATGTGGCGATTTGTACACCTGAGCGACACCCATCTGGGGAGCGTTGTCGATGGTCAGTGGAACAACCGCTTCCTGTGTACGATGATGCCCGACGTCATGAACTGCCTGCAGCGCGATCTCGCCGAACTGAACCCCGACTTCATCCTGGTGACGGGCGACATCGCCAGCCACCAGACCCGTGACGCCACCTTCGCCTCACGCGACTGGCTCGACGCGCTCGGATTTCCCTACTACCCCATGGGAGGCAACCACGACTTCGTGTTGGAGGAGTCGCGCGACTGGTTCATCGAGGCATTCCTGGACCGGCTGCCGGGTGGCGACACCGTCTATTCGTTCACGCACAAGGGGATCCACTTCTGCGTGTTGGACCCATGGTGGAAGTGGACGGACGACGCGCTGGTGCCGTTCAGCGAGGCGCCCGTCCGCGAGAGCCTTGCCATCGAACCAATCGGCTCCCGTTGGGCCATTCCCCCGCACGAGTTCGCGTGGCTGGAGGAGGATCTCGAAGTGTATTCCCGCTACCCCACCATCATCGCGCTGCATTTCCCCGCCATCCCCATCCCCAAGCGCCTCAAGCGGAAGGGCCTGAAAGATGCGGGCCATCTCGACAACGGCGACATACTGCTCGACATACTGTCCGCCCACCCCCAGGTCAAAGCGGTGTGTACGGGGCATGTCCACATGCACTTCATCGAGGAGATCGACGGGCTCATGCACATTGCCACGGGTGCGATGCCCGAGTTTCCCACCGAATACCGCGACGTGCAGGTGTACAAGGACCGCATTGAGATTCACACCTGCGGCCTCAGCGACACTTCATTTGCCTCGCGCTCCCTGATCCCCGGCAAGGACTTCACCGCGGGCACGGAATCGGACCGGACGGCCGTGATCCCCTTGGTCTGACCCAAATCCGCGGGTAAGAACAGGCCATGTCGCCGATTGGAGACGTTGGACACGCGAAACGCGCCCACTGGTTGCTCTATTGCGGAATGCGGAGTGCGGAATTATTTACCAGCAGGCCGCTCTTGACAGGAACGGTATTCTGCAATCCGCAATAGACTCGCTACCACAGGTCCAAAGAAGTATAAGAGACATCGTTCGTTCCCCGTGGTCCACTCTTAGGGGGCTCGTGCAAGAATAAGTTTGCCGTTTCCGTGCTCAGATTTGCGTCGGGTTTGAGCGCGACGATTGAGCAAAACCGCAGGAATAGCCCGCTATTTTGAGGTTCTTGCGATTGAGAAGCGCTCGAAGATGGCGTGAAGATGAGA
>JAACEL010000186.1 GCA_011682535.1 Nitrospiraceae bacterium
TTTTTCACTCAGGATTGACGTCTGCGACAGAGATTTCTCCCTTCGGTCGAAATGACAAGTTGTGCGCAAGTTTCAAGCCTTTTGGCGGGGTAAGCTGCTCAGCCATTTGGGGAGCTTTGTTCCTCGCCATACAGAATTACTCGCCCTGTCACCCCGCCGCCGCTCACTGTTCCGACATGCGGGACAGTTGGTAACTCAGCTCAGCCAACCCTACGGAGATGTGCTCGTGGCGCACGAAGACATCATCGGGCGTGGTGAGACTAGTGCTGGCGAAGTTCCATATCGCCTTGATACCAGCGGCCACGGCCTGATCGGCCACCTCCTGGGTGGCGTCGGGTGGCACGGTCAGGATAGCAAGACTGACGCCATGGTTACGCACGACAGTCGGCAACGAGACCATGGGTTGGATGACGTGGCGCCCACAGGTCAGGCCGACTTTCTGGGGCGCATTGTCAAACAAGCCGACGATGCCCATGCCCAGCGAGGCAAAGCCCGGGTAGGACGCCAAGGCGCTTCCCAACCGCCCGGCGCCGATAACTACGGACTCAAAGGCGGTGTCGAAGCCCAACACGCCACGGATGGCGCTGAGTACTTCGACCGAACGGAACCCGACGCGAGGATGGCCTCTGACGCCAATAGCGGCAAGGTCTTTGCGGACGAGGGTGTCGTCCATGTGGACGAGCCGGGCGATCTCCGTACTGGTCACGGTATCGGGTGTGGGCGCGCCGGGCTGGCCACACAGAAAATGATAATAGTGCATCAAACGTTCGAGGAGCGCGTGCTTGAGTTCTCGGTTCGTAGAACCACGTCTCATATGGAACACCTCTTCTTATCGGAAGACCTTCCACGGGCATGCAGCACTGTGCCGTTCGCCGATGGCGACCGGCCAGCCCTCCGGGCTCAGGCGCCCGCCCAGACACCACCTCTACCATAGCACAACTGTGCTGAATGCGCTAGCCGAAACGTGCCATTTCTCACGAATACACGGCTATCCCGGATATCTCACTAGGTTTTGTTGCGAGCGTGCGAAGTTCCTTCGCGAGCGTGCGAAGTTCCTTCGCGAACGTACGAAGATTTCGTCAGATTCAGATCAGGTACTTGGCGCAGGCCGCCGCAAGGAGGAAGTCGGCAATCGTAAAGGAATCGCACGAAACAGCCGGTGAGGCTGAGCCGACATCTTCGAGTTCGTCCATGCCCACTCCGTTTCCCTCCCTATCTCCCGTCTGGCTTCAGTGTCAGACGAATCTGCGGACCAAACGGCGTGCGGCCGCGCGCCTCCAAGCTAACAACAAGCTCGATAGAGTCCGTCAGTATTTCGTCTGTGAGCACGATCTCCGGCAACTCGGCCGACTGCCGGGGCTCCACCTTCGGAAGCGGTGTCCGCGGGCCGCCCGCGACGGACACGCACACACCGCCTTCTTCATCGCCCGGCAGCCACGCGGCCTCACCAAGGTTGGTAATGGTGGCGCGCCCCACGACGCGTCGCCTGTCTACGCTCACTTCGCTGCCGCTCTGGACCGGCGCCCACCGTCCGTCCCGCCCCCGCACCTCGAATTGGTCGAAGAAACCGTCGAGATACTTGGGCGGATTCGTCCCGTTGCAGGGGGTGTTGCCGACCGCCACCAGCGGGCAGTTGCCCGAATGGGCGCCGGTGCCCTCCGTGCGGAATCCGGGCGTATGGCCCTCGGCGATCGACTGCCAGAACCGATCCCCCACGGTCTTGTAGATGCCGGCGACGCCGTCGGCGCGCGCGTCGCGGTCAATAGTGATCCAGTCGTCGACGGACCGGGCGTCGGGCCCGGCAATGAAGGAGTCGGCGCGCTGGCGGATTACGCCTGAGCTATCCCGCCATGAACCGTCGGGGTTCATGATCCCGTAGTCGCTGTTCTCACCCGTTCGGAAACCACCGGGGTACCACCACCAGTAGATGCCGTCGGCGCAACTGCCGATCAGCATCCGGTAGAACCGGTCGAAGTAGCCGCCCTGGTACGCCAGGCGCGCCGGCGGGGACGACATTGTCGTGATGTCCCACGCGTGGACGCCGGCCTCGGCCCACACGACGGGCAATTCGGACGCCGCCCAGCGGGCATACTCGAACTGGAACCAGCCGGGCTTGACCTGCTCCCAGTCACCGATGCGTCCATAGCCTTCCGGCTCGAACAAATCGACGGCGGCCGCGAGGTACGGAAAATCGTAAGCCAACACGCCGTGCCAGTTCATCGTGGGGTTGCCCGTCTCCGTCATGCGGAAACTCACCAGATGGTTCGGATCCACCGACTTCACCAAACGCCGGGCGCGGCTGTAGTACGTGTAGAGTACCGTATCCAGAAAACGCCGGTAGGCGGCCACCATGCCCCGCCAATCACCGTCCTGCTCGAGCTGCCCGGCGCTCGGATTGGTCACCCCGCCATCGGCGGTACGCGGCACGCCAAAGCCCCAGTCTCGTTCAGCGTTCTCGACACTGCCGTAGCGCTCGACGATCCAGGCCTCCCAGTCCGCATCCCAGCGCACGCGCTTGTCGTGACCCATCCACAACGGCTCCCACGCGAGGTCGTAGGCGAACACGGTGTCGTTGTCTTTGAGACGGTAATACTCGATCATCTCGCGGACACCGTCCCACTCGAAGTCAATCGGCGTTCCTGGACGCAGCGACAGGTTGGCCTTGATCCCTTTCTCGTCCAGCCTGCGCAACAGATCGAGTAGGTTCTGGGCCTCCATTGAGCGGCGATAAAGGAAGATGCTGACGGAGTTGAGGCCTAGGGACGCGCAGTGCGACAGGTCACGCTCGATGATCTCGGGGTCGTAGGAACGCGCGCCGAGCCAGAATTCAAAGTATGCGTTGTCTTCCGTGGCGATGCCCGAGGAGGGCATGTAGTTGACGCCATGCGCGCGCCAACGCTGGCCGTCCAGCATGAGATCACCGTTCTCGACGGTGATAAACGACTTGCGCGGCTTAGGCCGCCATACGTGGGCCTCGTGTTCGACGCGGTCTATCACCGCGCCGTCCTTGAGGAGTTCTGCGACCACCCGGTATCCGTCGTTTGGCCAGTCGCCGGGCCTCCAGGTCTCAGATAAGGTCTGCCCGACTCCGGCGGCGAGTGAGACGTCCCACCTGCGCAATGCGGCAGGCCCCTTTCTCCGCGCGTCGAGGACTGTAACGCGGCCCGACAGGTTGCCCTGATCCTCACCGCCAACGCAGACGGCCCGAAGTCCCAACGTCATCGCCTGGTCTTCGAAGTAGGTGAAGAAGTTGGCGCCGCCGTCGACTAGGTAGACGCCGGTGCGCATGCGTTCCGCGATCTGACGCATGCAGGCTCGCGCGGCCGCGGTGCGATACCATTGCGGGTCGGCGATGCCGAACGCCGCCCATTGCCCGCCCTTGAATGGTCCGGCCGCGTGAACCATCAGCGTAGCGGGATTACCGCGCCATTCGCCATCGCCAGTGGTAGCCTCCAGCAGCGGAATCCATCGCCAGTCGCGTCCTTTGCCAAAGCCCGCCCCACTTGGACGTGGGTGCGGAGCACGAAGCCGCCCGGCCGGAAGGGAGAGCGCCTCGCCAATGCCGTCGACGATGGCTTGCCCGGCGCAAACCGACAGCGCGGACACGCCGGTGCAGTCGAAAAACTTGTAACTGGGCGCGAGGGTGTCCATCTTTGGAACGTCGGGCCGAAACGCAGCCTCAGCCTGGGCATCGTCCATTCGTGCGGTACCAAAAGGCCCCAGCCACCACTCCTGCGGCCCAGGCGTCACCCCCGTGTGGGTGAACGACATCCCGACGGACACCTGGACGGCGTTTTCGGGCTGGAGGGTGGTGTGGGCGCGCGCGGGGACACTCTCCCAGAACTTGAAATGCTCGGGCGTAAGCACGTAGCGGCGCCATTCGGTGTCGAGCGGGACGGCCGCAATCCAACGGGAGCCATCCTTCTCGCGCCACTCGACGGAGAGCGCACGCGTCTCGGGACCGCCCTTGGCGGAGAAGACGGTGAGCGTGTGGCCCGGGGCAAACGCCTCGACGGACTGCGGGCCGAAGTTGTCCCAGCCACGGAGGTCGGTGAGCGTTGCATGCAACGCGCGCTGTCCGGGCCGGGGACCCTCGTCCGTCGTTTCGTAGTCGGCCGCGCCATCATCGGGCGACTTGCCCCGCACCCAGTCGTCAATCTGTTCGGGCGCAAAGTCGAACAGGACGCGCTCGGGTAATTCGCCCGCGTGTTGGCGCTCGTACGCGTCCCGCGTAGTCCAAACGCCGTCGGGATTGATAAGCAGTTCCTGCCACAGCGGTGCGTTGAGGGCCAGGATATCGCCGCCACGTTTCAGGAACGCCTCGATCGGGGCCACGGACGTAGCGGGGAGTGTGGCGGCGTTGGGAAGCACCAACAGGCCAGCCTCAGCAAGTCCCTCGGCGGAACACAGCGCGTCGGCGTCCAGCTTCTCTACGTCGTAACCCGCGGCGGCCAGTTCCTCGGCGAGAACGGCCACGACCTCGGCGTCCTCGCCCGGGAAGCCGCCCTGCACGAGGGCCGCGGTATCGGCGAAGACGAGGCCACACAACGCCAAGACTGCGACGGCCGCGAATCGGCGAACCACTGCGGCAACCCCATTGTCACGAACACGCACTGCTCACCCTCCTCTGCGTCTTCTCCTGAACCGCGCCAACTCTTCGATACTCTTGGCCCGCTTCAGAAGTTCTTTTTCCGGATCCTTGCTGCCTTCAGTCAGCCGCCGGGTCAACGCCACGACGCCGAACGAGTCGGCGAGGCCGCGATGGAGTCCGTCGTGCGGCGCGCCGATGTGTCGCAGCAACGTGCCCAGCTTGTGGTTGATCAACTTGGGAAACGAAGCTCGCGCCCATGGCAGCGTGTCGACCACCTTGCACTCAGGCAGCGGTATGCGGTTCTTGCGATAGCACGCTTCGACGAAGCGCGCGTCGAACGACGCGTTGTGGGCGAGGAAAACGGCGTCGTTGTCCGCCCACGCCATGAATGCCGCGACGACCTCGATCGGAATGCGCTCTCCGGCCACCATCTCCGACGTGATTCCGGTGATGCCGGTAATCTCCTCCGACAGCGCATAGCCGGGATTGGCCAATTCCTGAAACGTCTCCACCTTGTCGCCGGGCAGCGTGAATTGGACACCGGCGACCTCGATGATGTCGGCCTTGGCCGGGTTGAGACCGGTGGTTTCCAGGTCAAAGGCCACGAGCTTGAGCGCGTCATCCTCGGGCGGAGGTGCGAACAGATCGAGTTGGATTGCAGGCGCCACCATTCTTCCTTACGCATACCGCTTCGGCCAGATACAACGGCGGTGAAGAAATCGCTCGAAACTGCCTAACCCCGCCCACAGGACGAGGCATCGTCGACCGTTTCGTGGCTTCGCCACCCGATTTCCGTGGAGCGATTTCTTCTTAAGCAACCCGGGTGAATCGGGTTGCCATCATGTTACCGCGTGTAGAGGGGATTGTAAATGCGCACGTCTCGCTGGGGCCTCCCCCACTCGTTCCCAAGTTGCACTTGGGAAAACGCCGTTGTTCTCGAAGCTGCGTTTCGAGCAGATCGCTGGGGAGCGAGGTACGCATCATCAGGAGTGGGCGACCTTCCTCGGCCCTACTCGGCCGGACGCCCGTAGGCCTCGATCTCGATATAGTGGTTCATGTCGTTCGAGGTGCTGCCGTTACTGTAGAGGCGGATGTAGCGGGCTGCGACGCCCTTGGCTGGCATCAGACGCCCTTCGTGGGTTTCGATCCACTCCCAATCCTTGCCAACGCCGAGTCCGGCCGAGTTGTCGACATCGTTGTTGTAGATCGTTGTCACGCCGGCCACGAAGTCCGGGTCATCGGAAAGCTGGACCACTACGTCGTGGTAGATCACGGCCTCCGAATGGAAGTGCCACACGAGCACGGCGAACAACTCGTAGACATCGCCCAGGTCGACCTGTACCCACTGAAGGCCGGGGCCAAACTCCGTGAAACTCCCGTCGCCACCCTCTTTGTCGCCGTCGGTGAGCATCTCCAGTTCGCCCACGATGGGATCGTCGTCACTGGCGGTCACCGTCTTTCCAGCCACGACGTTGGTAAGCCCAGCGGGCACGCGGAACGGCTTACGGCTCTGGCCGGTGGTCGGGTCAAGATGGGTGGACTTGGCGTTTCTGGGGGTGCCCGAGAACATGGCCTTGGGCAGCTTGATCTCGAGTTCAACCAACTCCTCGGCGACGGCGAACCGTGGAACCGCCAGGCCCGCCAACAGCACCGACACGACAGCCAACCCGCTGAAACCCATGAGCTTGTGCATGGCCGACCTCCTTCCGCCGAAGGGCGCAGTAAGGCGACTTCCCCTCTGTTGTTGGAACCCCCAGACCACCCCCTGCTATTCCCTGCCGTTGGCTTTCACGGCGTGAGTCGCCGGGGTAGCCACGGTTAACCCGCATCGCTCTTGGGCGAAACACAACACTCACCCGTTTGGTATTGGTGTGGCTGAGCGCAACTCAGGGGTCGTCGGGTACTCCAGACGCGCCACACTACGCACTCCGACGTTCGGGGCTACCAGGCGCCGAAGCGAATGCGCCCGACGCCGCCGGGTTCGTCGAGGGCCAGCATCGCGGCGGTGCCGGGGTGGGCGGCACAGTATTGCTCGACTTCGTCGACACCCATCACCATGAAGGCCGTCGAGAGGGCGTCGGCGGTGGTGGCATCGGGACAGATGGCCCAGGTGGCGAGTTTGCGATCGGCAGGGCGGCCGGTACGGGGATCCATGATGTGGCGGCCTCTCACATGGGTGCCCGACCCGCTGAGGGCGCGGTCGGCGAAAGCGATCGTCTCGTTGGGGGCGGCCTCGTTGCCGACTCCGCCCACCCCCAGCGGCCAGCCGTCGGCATCCGGCGGATGCCCCAGCGCGTAGACGGTGCTTTCTCCGGCGTTGATCAGGGCGGCGTCGATGTCCCATTCCTTCAATGTCGCCGCCACGCAGTCGGCTGCGAAACCTTTGCCAATCCCGCCCAGGTCCACTTGCACGCCTTTCGTCTTGACCCGCACGGCGCATTGGGTTTGGTCGAACTCGAGCAGGTGCGCGCCGACGCACGCGCGCGCCGCCTCCAACTCCTCCGGCGACGGCTCGCGGAACGAGCGATCCGGGCCGCGGTAGCAGGCCAGCAGCGGGCCAATGGTAACGTCGAACGCGCCGCCGGTCTCGGCGGAGACCTTGACGGCGGCCCGGAGGCAGTCGAAGGTATCGAGGCTCACGCGGATCCAGACGCCGGGTTCGAGGTGGTTGATCCGGGAGATGTCGCTGGAGTCGCGGTAGCGGCTCAGGTTAGCCTCGAGGGCATCGACTTCGCCGAAGGCCTCCATTGCGGTTTGGCGGGCGTAGGACTCGTCCTGTCCGGCGATGATGATCTCGAACGGGGCAGCCATGGCCTCGTGACTGAACTTGTGCTGTTGGGTGCTCACTTCGACCGCTCCTCGATGAACGCGTCCCAGAGGTCCTGGCGCACGTGTACCGCAATGAGAACCTCTGGCCGCAGGCCGTAGTAACTCTTCTGATACTCCTGCTTCAACCCTGCGTCCACCTGCTCGTCGAGTTCCTCCGAGGTGATCACGATCGCGGCATCCATGTCGTCGGGCGGCTCGGCCCAGTAACCCACGCGTCCGAAGCCCCGCAGGTACCACGGTAGCGGCCAGCAGTCAGGAGTGATAACCTTGATGAGCATATCGCGGCCCTCGGGTGCGACCCGTGCGATCTCCTCGATGCGTTTGGCCACACGGAGAATGTCGGTGGCGGTGTGTCCGTAGACGTAGGGGTTGCGCGTGTCGGCCGCGTAGCGGGTGTTGGCGCGGTGGGCCTGCTGCCCGAGTTGATACGCGCCCAGCGAAAGCAGAATGACGAGGATGGCCTTGGCCGGGATGGTGGGCGTGCGGCGAATGATGGCGGCGGCGCCGAAGCCCGCCAGCAGGATCATGCCGTGGAGAAAACTCAGCATGCACCAGGGGGTCTTATAGGGGATGGCAGAGTAAATGACCGTGAGGAAGATGGTGTAGAACGCCACGACGCGCACAAACGCGATCGGACGCGCGCGGCCCGGGGGCGCGTCGCCGACGGGACGCGGCAGCAGCGCCGCCACGGCGCCGACGGCCGCCAACGCCACGATCAACCCCTCGCTCCACCAGGGACCGGGCGCATTCTTCGTGTACAGGAGCATCTGGAGGTAGTAGTACCACGGATGGTCATGGATACCGGCGCCGCCAGCGCGGTGGAGATAGCTGGTGTAGGTGAGCCAGGCGTCGAGTTGCGCGCGGGGGTTGCGGAAGAAGCCGGAGAGCAATGGGGCGGAGATGAAGAAGGCCATCACGGCGGCCATCACCAGGTGCTGGCGGCGGAAGACCTTCTGGAAGCCCAGCGTGAACCCGTCGCGCCAGCGCGCCCACAGAAAGGCGGCCACGATAGCGGCCCCCAAGGCGGCGAAGGTGAGGATGCAGGTTTCCTTGGTGGCGTGCATCATCCCCGCGCATGCGCCCGCGAGCAACAGCCAGGCGAATCGGCGAGACTGGGAATGACGCCACAAGGCGGCCATCATGGCGAAGGTGAAGAAGACGAGCAGCATCTCCTGGATGTAGTAGCGGCTGTAGAACACCATCGCCGGAGACACGGCCGTGAGGACGGCGGCAATGACCGTGGCCCAGCGCCCGAGGCCGTCGCCGACGAGAAGCAAGAGCAAAACGAGGGCAGTGCCGAAGATGACGGGAACGATGCGGAAGGTAAACTCGTTGGTCTCGGCGAGGGACTTGGCGCCGCTCAGCCACACGAAGGGCATGGCGAAGTAGTAGATGGTGGGACCGTGGTACTCTTGTGGGTCGTAGATGTAGCGGCCCTCTTCGATGAGTTCGCCGGCCTTCACGGTATGCACGGCCTCGTCGGTGTGCATAGGGCGCTTATCGAGATTGGGCACGCGGAATGCAAAGGCGCCAACCGCGGCCACGACGATCAGCGTGGCGCAGATGATGCGGCTACGTTTTCCGGCATACGTCATGGACTACTCACCCTCGATACTGAGCGAAACGCGCGGCGTCCGGCATGATGCCGGACGCC
>JAACEL010000595.1 GCA_011682535.1 Nitrospiraceae bacterium
GTGGCCATGGGGAACAATCAATGCCCTTCTTGACGGGATAGCAGGTTTCGCGGGATGCGTTCGATGGTCACGGTTCTCCATCTTGTTCATCCTGTTATCCTGTCCAAGGTGCATTCTCTTCATTTCTCCTCTACGCCGCGCCGCGACCTGAGAACACCGCTTTGAACGTCTTCAGAAGGATGAGTACGTCCCGGGAAAAGGACCAGGAGTCTATATAGGCAAGGTCCATCTCGATCCCTTCCTTGAAAGGGATGTCGCTGCGGCCGCTGACTTGCCAGAAGCCGGTCATGCCGGGCTTAACACTGAGTCGACGGCGTTCAAACCATTGGAATTGGTCCACTTCGTGCGCTATGAGCGGACGCGGTCCCACCAGACTCATGTGCCCGAGCCATACATTGAAGATTTGGGGGAGTTCATCGAGACTGTACTTGCGCAAGAATCGACCGAGCCGGGTTACTCGCGGATCGCTGTGGATCTTGAATATGGGCCCATCGGCCTCGTTCAGATGCATCAGATCCTTCTTGAGCTCTTCCGCATTCGGTACCATCGACCGGAATTTGAACATTTTGAAGTGGCGGTGGTTCTGGCCTATCCGGTCCTGCACGAAGAATGCGGGACCCTTGGACTCCAACTTGATCAGGACCGCGAGGATGAGGAACAGAGGAGCGAATGCGACGATCAATATGGAGGAGGCGACGAAATCCATGATCCGCTTCAGGGCCAGCAGGGCGTAAGTCTCCGACCTGGAGGAGAGGGAGATCAGGGGGATGTCGCCGATGAGGACTGCCCGGCTTTTCGCGATGTTCAGGGGCAGCAGATTGCCCACTACATGCACCGGCATTCCAACCCGCTCGCACACGCTGACCACATACTTTATGACATCGAATTGCGAACGGACGGGGAGGGTCACATAGACTTCGTCCACCCGCTGTTCTTTCAAGACATATTCTAAGGCGGCTATCTCGCCCAAACAGGGAAGGCCAGAGTCTCCGAAGGAGTCCGTGCGCATCCGGTCGTTTTCAAACACGCCCGCCACTTCGTATCCGAAACGCGCCTTGCTGCCTAGCGCCTGTACAAGCTGCTCAGTACGCTCGTTCGCACCCACCACCGCTATCCGGCGAATTCGGTAACCCAAACGATAGACTAGTCGGGTGAGAAAACGGGCGGAGATGCGAAACAGGAGCAGCGCCACGAACGCCAGAGCGCAGAAGAGCACGAGGAAACGCCGCATGGACCGTACGCCGGGAATCAGCACCGCAAGGAGAAAACCGCATACGATCGCGGCATTCCCCACGGCCCTGAGGAGTCCGAAGGTCGCGGGACCCAACGGTTCGACCGTCCGCCAACGCCACAGGCGCCTTTCGATGGCCGCCGCGTACCACGCCAGCAACAGAACGCCCCAGAAGGGAAGGTAGTTCGTCAGGTTAAGACTCGCCAGCGTCGGCGTGAGCGACGTGATTCGGATGGCAAGGACATAGGCGGCTGTGACGCAGCATGCGTCCAGTATGGCCAGCACAAGGGTCGGTGTGATTCGCGGTTTCAGGTGAGACCACCGCGCATCTTCACCGCTTCCCATGGCCGGCTTCGGAGTTGCAGTGGCCACCGGGATGCCCATGTAGCTGGTCTGACCGAAGAGCACATTAAAGAGCTGGGGCAGATCCTCCAGGCCATGAAGGCGCAGGAACTGGCCGGTTCGTGTGATTCGAGGCGGTTCCGCGGCGGGCTCAGGCCCGGGAGTCCACGACCAAACACGGAATGACCAAAGATTGGCGCGGCGGCCATTTCCTCTGGGTTGCTGCTTCGTAACAAGTACCGGCCCCTTGGATTCCAGCTTTACAAGCAGGGCGATGACCGCGAATAGCGGCGTCAGCGCAACCAGCAAGAGGAACGCAGTGGCCACTTCTATCAGGCGCCTCAGTTGAATGTTGGTGAGGTACCGGGGCCTGGTCATAAGCGACAGTAGAGGGATGTCTCTGATAGACGTAATGTCACACGCTGCCAATTGTATCGGGAAAATGTCTCCTGCCAGTCGAACCGTCACGCCGATGGTCTCGCACAAGTGCGCAACACGTTCGACTTTCTCATAATGGTCGCCCAGGGAAAGGGATACGTAGACCTCATCTACCATCCTGTCGATGAGCAGCCGTTCGAGTTCCCGCACCTTCCCAAGATAGGGAATGCCGTACTCCTCCAATGCGCCGCCCCGAGCGGGATCATCCTCCAGAAAGCCCACGACGTGGTGGCTGCGATCAAGATCCGTCAGAAATACCTGCGCGAGACGTTCTGCGTGTTCATCCGCCCCCACAAAAAGCACACGGCATACACTGTAACGCCGGCGGAGTAGCAGCATCGCGGGCCGTGTGACCAATGCGTTGGTCAGCATTATCGCCAGTGTGGACAGTGCGAACGTGACAAAGAACGGGCGGCTGTATTCACCCCGGAGAAAGAGTGCCAGTCCGAAACCGCTAAGCACCAGCGTGATGAAATAGACTCGCGCCACGGAAAAGAGAATGGCGGAAAGCGATTCTCCGTGCCGCGGCACATACAAGTGCTGATTGAGAGTAGTGAAGCACCAGAGGACGCCGAAAACAATGAAGTAAATGGCGTGCGAAAAGGCCCAAGGCTCCCAAGCCTCTTCCGGCATCAGGGTAACCCAGGTGGACCAGAGAAATGCTACAAACAAACAGGTGATATCCACGAGGATGCGAATCATGATCCTCAATATGGGATTGAGGGGCATTTTCTTACACCTCTGTGTCAGTTGTGGTGGTGCCATCACCACCCACGCCCGCTACCGCTGGCATGGCCTCGCCGCTGTCGACGTCTGCGGCGTTACTATAACTATAG
>JAACEL010000596.1 GCA_011682535.1 Nitrospiraceae bacterium
TGGAGCATGTCTACTCCGCCCGCGACGGCGTTGTGGCCAACATCGATGCCGGGAAAGGCGCTCGCATCGTGAAGTTCCTGACGAAGAGTGAACTGGGAAGACTCGCGGGGCTTCAGCCATACCAAGTTACTCGCTGCTTCAAGGCCGATCCACAAGTCAAGCAGTTGTACGAAATAGCAAACGATCCCGAGCAACTCCTCCGCTACGGCGAGTAGCTAGTGTAGTTCGTCAGAAATCGTGCAACGTATACTGGGTTGAAGTGTATATGGGTGCATGAGACAAGCCATTACCATTTCATTGGGCGATGCGGAGCGACGGCAACTCGAACAACTCAATCGCGGACGACGCGTCGCTGTTCGATTGGCGGAGCGCGCGGCGATTGTGCTGTACGCGGCTGACGGATTGGAGAATCAGGAGATCGGCCAGTTGATGGGCATCACGCGACAGAAAGCTGGGCGATGGCGGCAACGTTATGCTGAGCGTGGACTGGCCGGCATCGAGAAAGATGCGCCGCGGCCGGGGCGACGTCGACAGATCGATGCCCAGCAACGCGCCGCGGTCGTTCGCAAAACGTTGCACGAGACGCCTGAAGGCCAAACGCATTGGAGCCGTTCGACCATGGCAGCCGCAACGGGGCTCAGCGAATCGACCATCGGACGCATCTGGCGTGAGCATGGATTGAAGCCGCACCGTGTCGGGACGTTCAAGCTGTCCAACGATCCCAAGTTCGTGGAGAAGCTCGAAGATATCATCGGCCTGTACGTTTCGCCGCCAGAACATGCCGTGGTGCTCTCGTGCGATGAGAAAAGTCAGATCCAGGCGCTCGATCGGACGCAACCTGGACTACCGCTCAAGCGTGGACGTTGCGGCACGATGACCCACGATTACAAACGGAATGGCACCACGTCGTTGTTCGCCGCGATGAACGTCTTGGACGGCACCATCATCAGCCAATGCCAGCCGCGTCATCGTCATCAGGAGTGGTTGAAGTTCCTGAAGCTGATCGACGCTCAGATACCCGTCGATATGGCGATTCATCTGATCTGCGACAACTACGCCACGCATAAGCATCCCAAGGTGCAGGCGTGGGCGAAGCGTCATCGGCGTTTCCATTTTCATTTCACGCCCACGAGCGCGTCATGGCTGAACATGATCGAACGCTTCTTCCGTGACCTGAGCGATAAGGCAATCAAACGCGGCAGCTTCTACAACGTCAACGACTTGATCGGCGCGATCACCGAATACATCAATCAGCACAACCAGAGCCCGAAGCCGTTCATCTGGACCGCGTCCGCCAAAGATATCCTGGCCAAGGTCAAGCGAGCACGGGCAACGCTGAATAAGTTATAGACCGTTAGGCGGACACCACTAGGTATTCGAGAACGGATCGGCCTTGTTGGGTGCAGGTGGCGATCACCGTCCAGATCCGTTCGCACCACTGGCGTCCTGTTTCGCTTCGCGTTCCCTGGGTGATGTGTCGGTCAATCACGACGAAGCGAATGGCTTGCTCGGCCAGGTTGTTCGTCGGTTCGACACCCGGCGTGGTGATGAAACGGAAGTAGGCGTCGCCGTGTTGGCGGAATCGCTTGGCCAGGTTCCGGGCTTCGGACCGCGGGGGCGCCCGTTTGGCGGTGGTCACCAGATCGGCGCGGGCTTTCTCGATCGCCTTGTCGAACCGGGCCTCGGTCATCTCGTCGCGGCGATGGATGACGCGAAACAATCGACGCAGGCCATCCAGCACCCGCTCGCCGTAGTTCCTCGTCACCCGGTCCGAAAGCGTGGTCAGGAACTTTACATCCCGGATCAAATGCGCAAGGCAGAATTGCACCGCCACGCCGAAGTCTTTCATATACTTTCGGTAGGCCGAGAAGTAGTCGCAGCCCAGCACCCCGTTGAACTCTTTGCCCAAGACGTCGATCAGAACGTCCGACCCGCGGGATGGATCAATCTTGAACAGGGTGTACATCTCGGCTCGGAAGCACCACGTCCAGAAACGCTGGCCGTTCTCCTTGTGCCCGGTCTCGTCCACGTTCAGTTGCGGTTCGACGAATAGGCGATCGCGCAACTCTTCGTAGGCGCCCCCGAGGGCGCGACTGACCTTGCGAATCACCTTGGTGAGTTGTCCCCGTGAGATCGTGATCTTCATCATGTCGCGGAGAAACTTGCGGATGGTCGAAAACGAAGCGTGACACGCACACTTGAGATAGGCCACCAATGCCGTCAGACGCGGACCCAACAGGCCGCCTTTTCGTACGTCCGGCGGCAACGGAGCGTAGTGCACTTTGTCGCAATGGGAGCAGTAATACGCCAAGCCGCGATGTTCCTCGATGCGAACGGGCGACTTGATAACCTCCACCTGCTGGACCACGCGCGGCCCAGCCTTGGCCTGTTTCACCCGCCCGCCACAGTTCGGGCAGCAGCCCAGCTCGTACTCCCAGATGTCATCGAGATCCGCCACGGGAAAAGGCGCCCGTTCATGCTTCGGATGCCCCCGCTGACCGCCAATCTTGCGTCGTCTCTTTTTGCCCTTGCCTTTGGGCTGCGGCTTCGGTGGCTTGACGATGTCGCTCGACGGCGGCTTCGAAGAGTTCGATGAGTTCTTGCGGAGCCTGGCCATCTCAGCTTCCAGCTCGGCATTGCGTTTGCGAAGAGCGGCATTCTCCTGTTCCAATGCCTCGACGCGCGATTCCAGTTGGCCAAGGCGCTTGTCCAACCGCAGGATGAGCGAGACCAGTTCAGGCTTGGAAAGATTCTGGAGTTCCGCCGCGTTCATACCCATTCTTATCGGACGCAACCGGCCCTCTTGACCAAGAAATCACCCCGGAAAAACCGTGAACGGCTACCA
>JAACEL010000597.1 GCA_011682535.1 Nitrospiraceae bacterium
GCCGCCGGTTGGCTGCGTTTGGCATGAACCATGAATACCGCCGCGGTTGTGTCACAGAGTGTCCACAGCCAACCGCGCTTGTGGTTGCCCCGTCGCCAGCCGGTCTCATCAGCATGAGCAACACCTTGTCCCCTGACATGTGCAAGTGTTTCGTCATACGGCCGGCGGAGCAGGTCGGAGATTCGCGATTCACAATTGCTCAGACCGCCCAGACTCATCGGTACGGAGAACACTTCATTCATCATCGCCAACGCTTTGCGCTTACTGGTATTCAGTTCGCCGGTCATGATCGCCACCAACGCCAGGACTCCGGGACCGAAGTGTGTGCGTTTCACATCGTCGGGCAAGGGGACATAGACGAACTCCCCACAGTCTTTGCACTGGTGCGCATATTGCACGTACTCCGTAACCTCAGGCACGATCGGCGGTATGTCAACAATCTGATGGCGCCACGGCTCTTGCTCACAAAGCTCCAAACACCTCCCCCCGCAAACGCATTCCTTCACCTTGAGCTCAATACGCCTGGTTACCTTTTCGGGGGGCGCCAATTCGCGCAAGTGCGGTTCATGACCCTTTCGCGCACCTCGCTTCCGACGTCGCAGTTTTTGAGATTGCGCAGGCGCATTCGGCCCATCCGAAGACGGCGGCATGGAAGAGTTCCGCGAGTTCATCCCCAAGAGCCGCTCAAGCTCCTCGATACGCTTTCGCAGCGCCGCGTTCTCCTTCTCCAATCGCGATATATAGGCGTCCTTCGCGTCTCTGTTCATGTTCAATGTTATCGGACGAATACAGATTCAACTTGAATCCCTCAATCTCAGTGAACGGTTACACGAATGGCACTGCCGTCGTTTCGGGTCTCCGTTGGCGAAGAACTTCCTCGTGCGTTGGGGCAGGCGCGTTGGCGATTGTCGTTTCGCCTTGACGCTTGCACCGGCGCGGCTGGGCTGCAATAATGTTTTTGGCCTTCCTTGGCCGATATTTCTATTGCCCTCCTTGGCTTGGTCTCCAACAACAAAGCCAGGGAGGGTTTTATCATGGCCACCGTAACCACCCACTGCGGGAATCACAAGCCTCCCCACCGCGGGTATCACAAGAGCAGATTCGATGCCATCGCCGAGCCGTTTCTCCAGGGCGAAGGCCTGCCGTTTTCGAGTGTCCTGAACGCCGAGCGGATCGAGCGCGCCTTCAGCGAAGACGATGGGCTGTTTGCACAGGACGACCTCTTCTCCACCGACATCACACTTTGGGCCTTTCTCGCCCAGGCCCTGCGCGACGGCAAGGGCGCCTCGTGCGCGGCGGCCGTGGCCGAGATCACCACATACATGCTGCAAACCGGTCGGCAACCGCCGGCTGGAGACACCGGTGATTATTGTCGGGCGAGGGCCAAACTGAGCCTACCGGCATTGCGACGCCTGGTGGTCGAGTCGGCCGAACAACTGGAGCGCGAGGCCGACGAATCCTGGTTGTGGAACGGGCTTCACGCCAAACTGGTTGACGGTTTCACGTTTACCATGCCCGACACACCGGACAATCAAGCGGAGTTTCCACAACTGAGCACCCAGCGGCCCGGGGCGGGGTTTCCCATTGCCAGATGCTGCACGGTGGTTTCCTTGGCCACCGCCTGTGTATGCGACATGGGCATCGGCCCCTACAAAGGCAAAGGAACCGGCGAAAACGCCCTGCTTCGCGATATGCTGGACGTCTTCGACGAAGGCGACGTCGTCGTGTTCGACCGCTACTACTGTTCATTCATGATGCTGGCCATGCTCTCGCGTCGCGGTGTGCATGCATGCACCCGACTGCACCAGCGCCGGACCAGCGACTTTCGCCGCGGTCGCCGACTGGGACAAGACGACCACTTGATTACATGGACGCGCCCGGCCAGGCCAGCCTGGATGTCCGAGCGGCAGTACGCGCAGATTCCCGCGACACTGATGTTACGCGAGCTGCGGTTTGACGTGGCCGTTCCGGGGCGTCGGACCGAGGAAATCACCGTGATCACCACGCTGATAGATCCGGATGCATATCCCGCGGAAGACATCGCGGCGTTGTACGGCCTGAGGTGGAATGTGGAACTGGATATCCGGGATATCAAGCAGACCCTGGGCCTGGACCACGTCCGCTGCAAGTCGCCGCACATGGTTCGTCGCGAACTGTGGGTGACCTTGTTGGCCTACAACCTGATCCGCAAAGTGATCGCCACGTCGGCGGCCATGCACGACAAGCAACCGCGCCGTCTCAGTTTCACCCTGACCTGCCAGACGGTACTGGCCTCGTGGATTCTGTTGTCGACAGGCTCGGCCCGCAACGCGCATCAGTTGTGGACGACGGCATTGGAGAGCATCGCCGCCCATGAAGTCCCCCTCCGTCCCGGCCGAATCGAACCGCGCGTTCTAAAACGCCGCCGCCATCGCTACCCGCTCATGCACGACCCCCGGGACGAACTGCGCGAGGCACTGGGAAAAACGTAAGTGCCTGACAGAACAGCGGTTGGAGACGGCAGTGCCATTCCCGAGATTACCGGTTATCCCGTAATACGCCTAGAGCAGCCGAGGGCCGCAACCAAAGGCGGACGAATTGCGGATTGGGGATTGCGGATTGGGGATTGCGGATTGGGGATTGCGGATTGGTCGTGTGCCACGGCCGTGTCGGCCGTGCCGGATTGCGGATTGGCGGACGCACGGCTGCTCATGGCGCTGGAGTTTCGACTCACCGCAGGCGATTTGAGCGATCACCGCGCGGGCTTCGCTCGCAACCCAAGCCCCGCCCGTGGGTTGCGAACCTGCGGCATGGAAATTTGCGCGGGGCGCGAAGAAATCGAGCGTTAGTAGTACAGGG
>JAACEL010000598.1 GCA_011682535.1 Nitrospiraceae bacterium
GGCTAATCGGTATGCCCAACAGGGAGAGGCAATCATGGATCTGTCGTTCTTGAAGTGGCCTGTGATTATTGGGGTGGTCATTCTAATTGGGTGGCTGGGAAGCAGCGGGGGCGTGAACTACATGTACGGCAAGTTCACCGCCGACCAACCCGGTGTGAACGCCGAAAAGGACGCCGTGAACGAAGCCGGCCTCAGCCGGCTTGGAGGGTACTGCCTCAAGCTGTTCAAGTATGAGAAGGCGGCCCAGATCTTCCGCGAATCCATCGACCGTTTTCCCGGTGGCGAGAACCGCTGGTACAATCAGTACCGGATGGTGAAGTGCGCCGAGAAGGGCAAGCGCTACCGCCAGGCGGTCAACCTCATGAAGGAGTTGATGGCCGTCAACGCACACGGTATCGACAGCCGCGTGCCCGACAACAAGACCCTCAACCTGCGCGCCGAGAAATTGATCGAGCTGCACAATCTGGAGCGGCGCTAATCGCTCCGTTGGCGAAAGTGGCCGGCCGGATCCCGGTGCTCGAATGCCTACGGGCGAACAGGCGAAAGGCCCACCGTATCCACGTACTCCGAGACGCCAAGGGGCTCGGGACGATATTGGACGCAGCGCACGGTTTGCCTGTACATGAGCGCAGCCGCCGCGACCTTGACACCCTCGTGCCCAACGGCGTGCATCAGGGCGTGGTGCTGGAAGCCGACCCGCTTCCGCTCCGCAAAGTTGACGCATGGCTCGCGTCTGAGCCGGCCGCCGATTCCATCGTCGTCGCCCTCGACGGTGTTGAAGATCCCCACAATTTCGGCGCGATCGTACGCAGCGCTTCGGCGTTCGGCGCGCAGGCGGTGCTGTTCGCCAAAGACCGCGCCGCCCCAATCTCGCCGGTTTCCCTCAAGAGCGCAGCGGGGGCCATGGAACACATCGACCTGTTGCAGGCCACAAACTTGGCCCGTAGTCTAGAGGCGTTCCAGAAAGTGGGCTACTGGGTTGCGGGGTTGGACGCGGATGCTCCACAACTGCTGTGGGAGGCGGACCTGGCGGGGCGCGTGGTGCTGGTCATCGGTAGCGAGGGCAAGGGGATTCGCCCACTGGTCCAGCGCCATTGCGATTTTCACCTGCGCATCCCGCTCGAGGGCGCGATCACGAGTCTGAACGCCAGCGTCAGCGCGGCGGTCGCCTTGGCGGAGTGCGCGCGCCAACGCCCGGAACGTCCGGTGCGTGGTGTGGCGCCCCCTCAGCACCCTGATAGCGCGCCCTAGCCCAGGGCGGCGCCACGCTGGATCCATCGGTTTCGATTAACCGCGCGCGGAGGTAACGGTCTCAATATCCCGCATCGCTCACCATTGCTCGCCGCGAGAGCGTTTGATGAGCGATGCGGGATAGGGTCATCGGGCTGTGCAGAATCCGCGAAGCGGATTGTGCCTCAAGGTGGCGGCATCAGCCGCCACCGTCCATCTCGCTCAAGCGCACCGGGCGATTCTCGTCGTACGACTTGCGCGCCGCCAGTGCCATCAGCAGCGCCGCGCGCGCGTCCACTCCGGTCACCGGCACCGGGGCGTCATCGAGCACCGCCTCTACGAACTGGTTCATCTCGGCCACGAAACTGTCGGCGTAACGTTCCAAGAAGAAATTCAACGGCAAGTCGCGCGAGACGCGATCTGCGCCGCTGATGACGGCCGCGTTAGGATAATTGTTGTCCGTTTGCACCGCGCCCCGGCCGCCCAGGATTTCCACACGTTGATCGTAGCCGTAGACGGCCTCGCGGCTGTTATCGATCATGCCGATGGCGCCGTTGGCGAATTTCAGCGTGATGAGGGCCGTGTCCAGATCGCCCGCTTTCCCGATGGCCGGGTCGACCATCACCCCCGCCGCCGTGTACACCTCCTCGACCTCGCATCCCATCAGGAAACGCGCCATGTCGAAATCGTGGATCGTCATGTCCATGAAAATGCCGCCCGACACCTTCACGTACTCGATGGGCGGCGGGGCCGGGTCGCGGCTGATGATGTGCAGCAAGTGGGGTTTGCCGATTTCGCCGTCCTGCACCGCCGCGCGTGCCCGGGCGAAATTCGCGTCGAACCGCCGGTTGAATCCCATTTGCAACTTGACGCCCGCCTCTTCGACCGCGGCCAACGCGTTGTCCACCCGATCGAGGCGCATGTCGATTGGTTTCTCGCAGAAGATCTGCTTTCCCGCGGCCGCGGCCTCTGTGATGATCTGCGCGTGCGTGCTCGTCGGCGAACACACCACCACCGCCTCAATGTCGTCGCGATTCAGCACCGTTTTGTAGTCGTCCGTCGTTTCAGGAATGCCCAAGCGCTGGGCACAGTCCTGTGCGGCCTCTTCGTTGACGTCGGCCAGCACGCGCAGGTCGGCGCGCGGCACGCGGTATTGCAGGTGTTCGGCATGCAGGCGTCCGATACGCCCCGCGCCGATCTGTCCGATCGCAAGCGTTGTTTTTGTCATCGTGCGTTCAATCCTCCAGAGCGCGCCACACGCGCGCGCAGTTAGAGTCCGATACCGGAGAGATACCGGCGGTTGCGCCCGGCGCTTTCCTTGGGCATGCCCATGCCGGGGAGCACATCCTGCTCCACTGTGATCCAGCCGGTGTAGCCGCGACCCTTCAGCCAGTCCAGCACGGCGGCGAAGTCCACGCAGCCTTGCCCCAGCTCGCAGAAGACCCCGTTCCGCACAGCTTCGAAGTAGTCCCAGTTCTCTTCACCCGCGCGCCGGGCCACCTGCGGGTCGCAGTCCTTGAAGTGTACATACCAGATGCGCTCCGCGAACCGGTCGAGTGCGTCCATCAACGTTTCGGCGCATCCCGCATTGCCGTATGCATAAT
>JAACEL010000599.1 GCA_011682535.1 Nitrospiraceae bacterium
CGGGCCGGCCTACGGGCGGGCGACCGAATCTATCGGCTCAACGGCGCAAAGTTCGAAGACGACGTCGAATTCGCCACCTGGGTGCTCCACCATAAGGGCCCGCTACGGATGCTGGTCGAACACGACGGCAAGCTCCGCATCGTGGAGGTTTGCACCGGGGTCGAGTCGCGGATTGAAAACAAAGGTTCCTGATACGAATGGCACTGTCGCTTGCGGTGTAAGGAGTTACGCCGAATTGCCGGCGAGCAGTTCGGCTTGGGCTTGGGCTCGGGGTTTGGTTAGGAGCTTGTGTGGTTTTGGGCGGCGTTTCACCGCGCGAGGTTCTACGCGGTCGGGTCGGTCGGCCACACGGTGTGCAAGCAGGCCAGTTAAGTGTATGGCGATCATCGTGTCCTTGGATTCATTCAGTAGCGGCAAGATCACCCAGCAGGCGGCGATCTTTTGCATTGCGGCAGTGAAACTCAACTGGCGGGGCGAAAGATCGGATTGGCTTGCCGCCTGCAACATTGCACGGCGGATCAGGTTGTAGGCCAACAGGCACACCCAAACCTCCTTGCGGATCATCTCCGGCGATTTGCAGCGCAGAACGTCCATGCCCAGCGAGCACTTGAGCGCGCGTAGATCGAGTTCCGCTAGCCACCTTTCTTGATACAGTTGGGCGAGGTCATCCTTCGTGTACCGCGTCGCGTCGGCAAGCGTGGTGACTATTGTGATCGACTTGTCGCGAAAACCCGGCTGCTGGATTTGCACCCGCACTTCGCGCATCTCGATAGACTTGGGCATCTGCTCGTATGTTTCCTCGTCCATCCAGGTGGGCCGTTGCGGACGCGTCCATTGCACAAGATGATCGTTCCGACCGAGACGCCGTCCACGGCGAAAGTCGGTCTTGCGAAGTTGGTGCATGCGCACGACGAAATCGATGCCCAGTTCCCGCAAGAGCGCGATCATGAAGTACGAACAGTAGTAGCGATCGGCCAGCAGGATGTCGCCCTTATCGAGTTGCCCGAACAACTGCCGCAACAGGGCCGTTTCGCCCGTTTCCTTGCCGGCATACGGGCCCATCGCCATGCCGCACACCATCGCCGTGGCCAGTGAGAAAAGCACGACCATCCGCGAGATTGGAAAGCCGACGCCCGGCTTTTGTCTGCGCGACTGCGGATATGCGGCCTGATTCTCCGGCGTGTCGGGCATGCTAACCGTCGTGCCATCGACCAGTTTGACGTGGCGGCCGTGCCACAGCCATTGCTCGGGCAATTGCGATTCACAGCGGTCGGCCATCTCCAAGACCAACCGTTCGAGCACCGGTTCAGACAATTTGGCCCGGGCGCGACAGTACGCGCCGCTGTCTTCCCCGCAGGGCTTTTTGCCCAAGGCCACGAGCAATGTGATCACTCTGGCCACGGCCGCCAGGCATGATCGTTGCTCATCTTTGTGCAGCACCTGCGACAAGAAAGCCCATAGTGTGATCGCCGGCGTATAGATCGTGTCTTCGTCTTGTGCAAACGTGGCGTCTTCTTCCGCGAACGCCCGCTCGATCTGGGCTTCCGGCAAGGCCTCGCTAAACGGAAGCCCGTCGTGCTGCAAGAAAGACGAGAGTATCAGGCGAAACCGACGTGGCACTGCTTGGCATTTATGGTAAAATGACATGAGACCCTCCTTGGTCAAAAGTCATGTCACAACCACCAAGGAAGGTCTCACATGCGGAAGTCTACACCCAAGGAAGGCTCCATGTGAAGGGCAATTTGTCGCGTGGCCACAAACCGCGTCAAAGGGCAAGCACTCGTAATCGCGTGTGCCCGGGAGCATTGTAAACCTGCAGTAAATCACAATAAAAGACACCATCGTCATAAGTCCTTACGGGATAAGCGACAGTGCCATTCGTACCGTAAATATTCGCCCAACCCGTTTTTTGACGGGCATGATAGATGAATGAGGCGAACAGTGGGGAAAAGGGGGAGGACGGGCTGGCTGATTGGTCAAGAGGAGTCGTTGATCGGCACGGATGCTTCGGGCGAGGTCAGTTCGGCGCGGCGTTCCGTCGTGAGATTCCAGGGCAAGAACTGCACAACGTCTTGCGGCACGCGACCGTTTGTGGCAGCGCAGCTTTCCAGATACCAGCAAAGCCAGCGACGTGGATTTATTTTCCACTGTTTCAGAGTCGCTATGATCGAGAACATGGCAGCCGTCAGGCAGACACTCCAAAGCGCGCCCGATCCGAAGTAATTCTTTCGGCCCATCGACGGGCCGCGAACCGCTCGCTCCGAGGCATTGTTGTCCATCAGGATCTTCGGATCGTCGATGAACAGCGTCAGGCCAGACCAATGATCCAGCAGACTCGCCAACGCTTTGCGGCAAGGTTCACGCAGTTTCGGCTGGGCCAACTCTTCGGTAGCTTGCCTGTGCATCGCAGCGATTGCTTCACGCAAAGCCGTGTCGTGCCGGGCAAACTCGGGCGTTTTGGGATCGTGCGAAAGCCGTTGCCGATTCAGATGGTAGAGGAGGCGGATACGATTCAGCCAGGCAACGGCCCAATCGATAAGCTCCGGCCAACCCTTGCCGACGGCGATGAAGTCGCGACGCACGTGGGCCCAGCAAAACGCCAGCTTCACCACGCCCGACTTGACTTGGGCCATCGCCTTGTAGGCCGAGTAGCGATCGACCATAAGGATGCCTTTGGCCTCGTCCGCGTAGTGCCCCTCGGGCACGTCGTGAGAGCGTGTCGGCTCAAGCCGAAAAGCGGTAGTATCTTCGCCCAAGAAACCCCAGAGCCACCAGCGGTAACCGATTTTGCCTTCCTGCTCGACGAATACCGACCAACGGGTCTCATCCG
>JAACEL010000600.1 GCA_011682535.1 Nitrospiraceae bacterium
GTTTCCTACCTCAGTTCCGACCGCCACGGTTATCAACTCCCAGCCTATTGGCGCTTCACAATCTCGGGTTCCGAGGGCGTAATCGAGACCGCCTGCAACGAGAAGACCGTGCGCCTGTGGCGCAACGACACCGACGACGTGATTGAAGAGCCCGCTGCCGAGAATCACGAGGGTGGCTTCTTCCAGGACTTCCTCGCCGACCTCGCCGGCGCCCCTACCCCCGGCGGACTCACGACGCGGCGCGTACTCGATAGCACCCGGATCGCCCTCGTCGCCCAGCACGCCGCCGACACTGGAGAGTTCCCGAAGAATCTGTAGGCGGGCAGCGTTCGCCGGGCCAACGATTGACCGGGGCACGTTGGCACGTGAACGTGAGGGGTTCTTCGCCGAGCCCGAGCCGCCTCCCACTGGTGCGCGCCTCGCTCTCTACGAACGCAGACTTGATCAGCGTTGCATTTAGGCGCTTCGACGGCCTCGGATCAATCGTAGGAAGAGGTGGCGCATTTCCACAAGAATGATGCAGGCGGCCCCAAGGGTCACGTATAGCCCCCAACGTAGCGACGTGGGGGCATAGATGAACTCGACCCGATGGGGCCCCTCGTCAATCTGGACGCCGCGAAACATCCCGTCCACCGCAAAAACCTTTTTGGCCTTACCATCGACATAGGCCTTCCAGCCCGGGTAGTAGGCGTCGGCCAACACGAGGATGCCGGGCAGGGCGCCGTCGATATCGACAGAGACACGCACCGGCGACGCCGAGTCGTGAACAACAACCTTGGCGTCGGGATCCCCGCGTCCGTCCGGGGCGGCCGTATCTTCAACAAGGGGGGGCGAGCCGGCGGACAACTCAGCGGGATCGAACTTGCTGACGGCTCTGGCCGCATAGGCGATCCAGGCGCGTGGACGGGTCTCGGAGTCTTTGAACAACACGCCGCCGCTGGGCATGACTTTCTCGATCTCGTAAGCCGGACGAAGGGAGAGGAACGCGCCCTGAATGTCCTCGGCGCCGAGCAGCAACGCCGGGGCTCCCATCCTGCGCAACAAGGCGGGCTCCTGCCGCGCCCGCTCCATGAAAGCCGTGTGGCGCCGCAGGGACACGCCGTCGGCACAAAAAGTCTGGGGAATACCGTTTGCGGCCAGAGGCCATTGCGACAGGGCTCGCGTGCCGGTCACGCGCCCGCCGGCTTCCTTAAGCGCCTGGGTGAAGCTCGTCTCTGGGAAGAGTTCTCCCGGCTGCGCGTAGGCGATCGCCCCGCGATTGGCGGCTATCAGCGAAAGGAACGTCAGTGCGGCAAGGCCGTATCCGAACAACCGCATGGAGGGACGAAGCGCGGTGACGACGACAAGGGCCAACACGCTGGCGGCGAATACTCCTGCAACGGCCAGTTGTGCCCACAATGAGGCGGCAGGCGGCATGGCGCCGCGCTGCGCATAGACGCACGCCCCTCCCACTGCCAAGAGTAATGGGGTGAATATGAAGAGCCGCAGGATGGCGCTTTTGCATTGGTCGACGTTAAGCAGCAGCCATTCATTCGCCGCGGCAGCCGCCATCATGGCCACGAACAGCGCGTTGGCCACCAGCAGGTGGCGCGGCTCCAGCAGCGCTAGTGGGGGCCACAGGGCGGCCAGACGCGACGATGCCAAAGCCAGCAGGACCATCACCAGGCAGGTCAGCAGCATGGCTTCGACCCGCCTCCGCTGTGCCAGAGTCACGAAGGAACGCACGGAAAGCCACAGTGCCACCAGTAGCAACTGGACAAGCCCCACGTGGAACAGCTTGACTGTTCGTAGCGGCAGGCCGGTCGCTTGCGCCCCGTCCGAGCCGGTCAGCGGACCGAAGAAGTTCGGCAGAAAACACGTGACCAGATCGCCAACGTACAGGCCGTTGGGTTGCGCGTCGCGTCCCGTGGCCGACGCCTCGCGAAGGAACTCCACGTAAGGCACCAATTGAACCCCGGCCAGGGCGAGGCCCAGCGTCACGGTGATCGTCAGTAGGAACAGCCCGCCGAGGGCTCCAGTCGGACTGGTACTACTGGACAGCCCGCGGAGAAATAGATACACAAGAGCCGCGAGCACACAACCGGCCAACGTCTCCGGATCGCCGCCCAGCGCCATGACCCCAATCAACAAAGCACCCAGCGGCCAGTACTTGCGCTGGCCGACCGCCAGGCGTTCGGTGGACACGACGAGCAGCGGGAACCACGGAACCACGTCGCCCATGGGCCATCCCAGCCAGAGGAACACGTGACCGCTCAGTTCGTAGGCCACTGAGACGGCGAATGCCATCGGAACGGCAAAACCCAGCTTGCGGCAGGCGTAAAACGCACACCACCCCGCCAGAACCAGCTTCAGAATGGCCGAGACTTGCAGGGCTCGGTGCAACGGCAGAAAGTAGAACGGCAGTGTAAACGGTGACAGGCAGCGGGTGCGCCACACGGCCAGAAACGGTTTGCCACAGCCTTCGAGCGGATTCCACAGGATGCCGTGGGGGTCTCCGGATGCCCCTACGGTGCTCTGATAGGCGTACCATGGGATGTAGCGGCGCATCTGGCCCACGGCGTCTGGCAGTGTGGGCGCATCGAGCCCGTCCGGTCTCGCCTCGTCCCACGGCGGCTCGAAGAACGCCCTGTCGACGGCAGCGGGCGCCTCGTCGCGTACGAGCACCGGCCACAGAGCCAGCAACGCCACGAGAACCAGCAGTACCAGGGAGAGCAAAGTCTCCAGTCTCTTACCTAACCTGAATTCCAACGCCGGACCTCTAATCCCCGCTCCGCAAACGCCTGCGGGTGCGTCCGCTCACTTCTTCTTCACGGCAGGGGTGTGAATCC
>JAACEL010000601.1 GCA_011682535.1 Nitrospiraceae bacterium
CCGTGGCCCTGCACTACCTGGACAACCTGGACGCCAAGCTGACGGCCTTTGCCCGGGCGGTCGACAAGCACCCCGTGGAGGGCGACACCTGGACCTCCCGCCAATTCATGTTCGACAACATGATGCTCTTTCGCGGCACACCCCAGGACCGCTCCGGCGGCGCTATCACTGAAAAGGCCAATGAAGACAACGACGTCGGCCCGCTGCTTAAGGGTGGGATTGATTAGCCGCCCTCGACCCGTAGGGGCACGGCCTGCCGTGCCCGCGCCGTTGTAGCGCGTAGGTTTGGTCAACAGACAGGCGGCATGGCGGCCCCTTGGGGTCGCCATGATTTCCGTGTCGCAGCGTCTCGTGGCGACTCCTTCGGTGTCGCCACGCCACCCGCCAATTATCCTTGACCCGGAAGAATCAGCATATTATCTTGCATCTGTCTTGCAATAGCAAAAAAGCTGATTTTTCAAAGAACCCAGGTGCCGTACGAGATTAAAGTAACGTGAGTTGGGAGCGTGGCATGTGCAAAACGGCGACATGTGTACTGTGCGCACAGGAAGCGTCCTGTGAGATGCCAATGCTCTGGAAGAGCCGAGGAATGGATGTCCTTTGGGAGGACCTTGTGCGTTACAGTTGCCCATCTTGTGGAGAGTATGTTCTTAGCACCTCTCTGTCTCACAAGCTGGAGCAAGACCAGGCTGACATTGCCTTTCGGTTGGCTTGTCTTCTGCGTGAGCGGAGGCTCAGAAACGAAGGTGGTATTTTCGGCATATTTAACGATAAATCTGAAGAGACGCTGAGAAGACTCGCCGCGACGCCGAGTACCGAACTGAGAATGGAGGGCAATGCGGCTACACTTACACTGCACCCCGTGAAGTCCATCGATCGCATCTGGCACATCGACGACTTGCTCGCGGAGTTCCCCGCCGCCACACAACTTATCGACCGGGCTCTACTGAATCTGTCGCGACCACTGAAACATCCAGTCGAAGTCATTAAGATGACCTTGGACGAACTTCGGTTTCCGTTGTTCTGTCCGGGGGATACTGTCGACCACCTTTACCGGTTCATTCGCGACTCGGGGCTCGTCACCGAATGGTCCTGGAGCAGCAGTGGTCTAGAGTTTCTCATCTCTCCTCGCGGTTGGCAGCGCCTGCATGAATTGTCTAAGACCCCAACCGATTCTCGCCAGGCGTTTGTGGCGATGTGGTTCACCACAGAAACAGACCAGGTCTACAAGGAGGGCATCGAGCCTGCCGTCAGAGAAGCTGAATATGAACCCAAACGCATTGACCTGGTAGAGCACAACAACAAGATATGCGACGAGATCATTGCCGAGATTCGTCGGAGCCGGTTCCTGATCGCAGACTTCACGGGTCAGCGGGGGGGCGTCTATTTCGAGGCCGGGTTTGCGATGGGGCTGGGCATCCCGGTCATCTGGATCGTCCCCAAGGATCAGATTGACAAGGTGCACTTCGACACTCGGCAGTATAACCACATCGTCTACGAGTCGCCTGATGACCTGGCGTCGAAGCTCTACAACCGAATTGCGGCAACCATCCGTTGATCGAGGGCGGAAAATGTTCAAGCTCAAAGAATACCAGCAGCGATGTCTCGACGGATGGCATGGCAACACCTTGGGGTTGCCATGATTCCCGTGTCGCAGCGTCTCTGGGGCGACACCAAAAGGAGTCGCCACGAGATCTGCCCTGTTGGCCCGACCTACTTGACTTGACTGACTATGGAGTCGTGGAGGTGAATGATGGGAACAGTCGATGACGTGACCTTCTGTGACCAGTGCGGACAGAGCATTGCCACCGAGGAACCGAGAGTCCACCAAGGCGGCCAGATACTTTGTATGAGTTGTTCACCGCATTCCGGGGGGGCACCCCCTCCGCATCAGCCGTTGCCCCCCGGGGCTTCAGGCGAATCGGCGGCAACACAAAAGGGGTGGTGGAGCCAAGAACTATCGTGGACGTGGAAAGGAACACTCCTCTTTGCGGCTAAGGTAATCTTGCTCGTTGTGGGCATAGGTTTATTGTGCACGGTTCTGTTTTTTGTGGCTGGCCCCAAGGTTTCCGATTGGGTTGCCGAATTGGCCGGAGGAATGATAATCATTGGTCTCTTGACCCGTCTGGCCAACCGGTTATCACGTAAATGGCTGAACTGGCGAAATGCCACCGCAGTTTCCACTTCTGCAGTCTTATTGTTTGCCCTTGCTGTGAGCTCTTGGACGATGGGCCTTAGTAAGGGATTCAGCGTCTATTTCCCATGTTCTCTGCTATGGTTGGCGTATGATGTCCTTATTCACAAGATAAAAGAAAGGCGCAGGGCAGCAACTGGCAAGACCCATTAGGCCGTAGTGGGTGCCCACCTTCGCAGAGGCTGCGGCGGACAGGCTTGCACCCACGGGCGCCCGATGTTGGTTTTCCGCGTGGGTGAACCTGCCGGTTCAGCCACCCTATGGATTCTGTAAGAGCCCTTCTGTTGTCACCCATCTGACGGCGGCTGATCTTTTTCCTGCGGCGAGATCTTGCTGAAGATGGCCCGGTTCATGCGGTTCATCAGTTCGCTGAACTCCATCTGGGCCTTGGTCAACTCCTTGATCTTCTCGTCGGCGGCGACCTGTTTTTCCAGGTCGGCCAACTTGCGCTTGTCGTCAACCTCGATAGGTTTGTTGGCCAGCGTCAGTTGCTGCATCTTCTCCACCTGGGTCTCGTAATCGGTCATCAGCTTGCGCGCGGCCTCGTCGGCGGTGACCACGTCGCGGGCCACCATCAGGGCCTTGAACCGCTCGTGCTCAGCCAGCACCCGGCCGAGCTGCTCCGCCTTTTCG
>JAACEL010000187.1 GCA_011682535.1 Nitrospiraceae bacterium
CTCAACTACCGCCCGGGTGGTTTCGTCGCGGCGCCTCGCCCCTGACGCCCCCGTCGAAACGTGCCCTAATGGGGGTTTCTGGCCGGACCCCTAGGGGCGACAGGCTGTAGCGGTGGGTGAGCGGCGCACCCTCGCCCGGCGCGGGGCGTCCGAACCATCACAACAGAAGTGAAAGGTTCACGCCGTTCATGACTCGAACGGCTGAAAGCAGGCAAGCGCTCAAGCCACCTCCGGCGCGCCGTCGAGTTCGATGGCGACCGTCGTGACGATGTCGTTAGGCAGCTTCTTCGGGAGGGCAATCGTCCTATTCTCGTTGCTCACCTTGAGCGTCTCACCGGTTTCGAGGAACCAGGCCTTCTTGATGGGGGTCTTGAGGCCGGGGAGTTCGAGGGTGTCGCCGGGGCGCGATTCGAGGTGGATGTAGAGGCGGTTACCCTTCGTCGTACACGAGGCCTTCGACAGCTTCCCGAACGGGGAGGCGTGGGTGCCGTAGATGGACTCGCCGTTCTTGGCGAGCCATGCGCCGATATCGCGCAGACGCTCCGCCAACGGCTCGGGAATCTCGCCGTCGGCGGTGGGGCCGACGTTGAGCAGTAGGTTCCCGCCGCGTCCAGCGATGTTGACCAACTCGCGGATGAGTTCGGCGCTGCTCATGAGTTTGTTGTCGTTGTCTTTGTAGCCCCACGATTCGCCGATCGTCATGCACGCTTCCCAGGGATAGGGGCGTGTGCGTTCGAACCCGGCGACTTGGCGGATCTCACTGGGTTGCTCGCGCGTGTAGAAGTCGCAGAGCCGGCTGACGCCGCGTTCGCCTTTGCCGAGGCGATCGTTGACGACCGCGCCGGGCTGGAGTTCGCGGATCATGGCGACGAGTTCGGGGGCGCGCCACGTGGCTTGGGGGTGGTCCCATTCGCCGTCGAACCAGATGCCGTCGATGGGACCGTAGTTGGTGCACAGCTCGCGGACCTGGCCGAAGAGGAACTCGTCGACGTACTTGGGCAGGTCGGCCTTGAAGTCCGGATGATACCAGTCGAGCATCGAGTAGTAGAACGCGATCCGGATGCCGGCCTTGCGCGCCGCGGCGACGAGTTCGCCGACGAAATCGCGCTTCGCGGCGCGGTCGACGGAGTCGTAGTCCGTCAACGCGCTGTCGAACATCGAGAAGCCTTCATGGTGCTTCGAGGTGAAGGTGAGGTAGCGGGCGCCGGCCTCGCGCGCGAGCGCCATCCAGGCGTCGGCGTCGAACTTCGTGGGGTTGAAACGGTCGGCGTACAGCGCGTATTCGGCGACCGGGATGCCCTCGTTTTCCATCGCCCACGAGACATAGGGGCCTTTGTCGTTCTTCGCATGCAGGGCGTAGAGGCCCCAGTGCACGAAGATGCCGAATTTCGCGTCGTTGAACCAGGCCTGGCGTTCGGCGAGGGCGGCGTCCTCGGCCGCGGCGGCCAGCGTGCCGCGGTCCTCGATACCGGGCTGCTCGTACCACTGCTCGAAATATTGATCGAGGGTTCCGGGATATTCAGCGCGTTTGATGTTCATCCAGGTGAGTTGGTCGCCGACGGCGTAGTAGATGTAGGTCTTGCCGCCGAACTCGACGACTTCGGGGTCGGAGGCGTTGATGCCGTCGTCGATCTCGGTGGGCCGCAGGACGGGATTGGCGCTGCTGAGTTCCCAGCGCCGCAGGTCGCGCGACCGGGTGATGTAGGTCTCGAAGTAGTGGCGGGGTGAGCGGCGTTCGAGGTAGAGGACATAGTAGTAGCCGTTGACGTAGCGCACGCAGGGGCAGGCGGTGTAGCGGTTGGTGCCGAACGTCGCGTCGCGCTGCTTGGTCCATGTCTCGAGGTCGGTGGAACGCGCGAACTTGGTGGTAAACGCCGGATAGGCGGGGTCGTTGGACTCGTAGGCCATCACGAACCCGTCGGGGCCTTCGCAGACGGACGAGTTGAACAGGTGCTCGTCCTCCTGCTCGATCACGATCTTCGACTCCCAGTTCTTGAGATCGCGTGACTTGAACATGGTGACGTCGTTCCAGTTGTTGTCTTCGAAGCGTGAGGCGAAGGCGTAGAAGACGCCGTCCTGCACGTGGGCGCAGGCAAGGCCGTGACCCTCGGCGAACTTCGCGAGTACTTCGCCCGTCTCGGCGTCGGAGAGTTCGAGGTAGTAGTCCTCGCGCGTGCCGCCGTGGGCGGGACGCACACAGGCCATGTGGACCAAGCGTCCTTGCCACACGATTCCCGACATTTCGCACATATTTTTGCGGATGACCTCGGTCTTTCCGAGGTCGCTCTTGCGCTTGGGTGGCGGCGGTGGGGCGATGGTCTGGAAGACGTCGACCGGCCACTGCTGGAGACGGTGGAAGCCTTTCGGGACCCGCTGCTGGAACTGTACGTAGGCCAGGCAGTTGCCGCTGGTGGTGTATTGGATGTCCTTGGCGGTTTCCTTGTTGACGCGCACGCCGAAGACTTTGTATCCCATGACGGTGGTGTCTTCGAGATCGATGTGGAGAAGTTTGCCCTGTTCCACGCTCTGGATGGCGCCGTCGATAGGGGTGCCTTGGGGCTGGGAGAAGTTGAGGGCGACGAGACGGGAACGCTCGACCTTGATGTACATCGAGGTGGTGAAACCGAAGTTGCCCGCTTTGAGCGCGCACTGCGGGCTGACCATGGTGCAGTCCTCGAAGAAGATGTCGGGTTCCGCGGGCATGGTTTCGTTTTCGACGCGCACATAGGCGCCCGCCGTGTCGCCCCACCAGTCCAGCGCCCACAGGTTGCAGCGGCGGAATACCATGGGTTCGTCGGGGCGGGACAGGCAGTTGGCCACCCCTCCGCCGAAGGCGCGGCCGATGGCGGTGCAGTCTTCGACCACGATGGTGAAGGGTTTGACCTCGTTGGTGAGATCCCAGAACAGGCCGCCGTCGCCGCCGGTCACGTAAAGGTTGCGCACGATCCAACGGTCCCAGCCGATGGCGGAGAAGGTGGCGTCGGTGTGTTCCTTCGACCAGCCTTGTTCATTGGAGCGGATCGGCCCCCACCAGTCGTAGCTCTTGAAGCCCTTAGCGGGGTCGCCCGAGTCGATGACGACGTGGCCGGTGGCGCCGGAGCCCAGGCTGCCGTCCGTATCGCCCACCAGCAGGTTGTAAGCCTTCGCGGCGCCTTTGTGGGCCGGCGACAGCATGGCTTCCATGTACGTGTCGGGACGGATGATGATTCGGTGGCCGCCTCTGCGGTCCGGTATCGCGTCCAGGGCGCGTTGTATCGTTGTGAACGCGGTCGCCCACGACGCTCCATTCGAGTTGTCGCCCAACTTGGACACGTAGATGCTGACGCCTTCCCGGGTGCTTTCCGGTGGGAGGGGAGCAGCGGCGGCCCGGGTGTGGAGCAGTGTGGCCAGTGCGGCTATCGCGAGAACAAGGTAGGTCTGCATGAGTCATCCTTCCGTCTGAATGCTGGCAGCGTTCGAGCAATGGACTTGTCCAGTGCGGCCATCCTACCATAGGGCGCCTGAGCGCGTGCAGGCGTCGGGTGGATTGGCGTCCCGCGCGCGCCACGTGAGAGTTTAACCGGAATTCGGGGCAGTTCGTTTGTGTTGCGATCTTCGTGGCTGTCCTGCTAGTATTCGCTTGATGAGAAACGAGTTGTGCAGCCGATGCGGCCGCACTGGATGGCGAGTGGAGGCATGAGGATGCGAAGGCGCGTGTTTCAGGTAGGGCTCGTCGCGGGGCTGTTGTGTGTGCTGTCGTTCTCGGCGGTGGCGCAGTGGACGTGGACGCCGCAGACGGGACGTTGGATCAACCTGAAGAACCTCCCGAAAGAAACCCCTGAGTTGCAGGTGGAATATGCCCGGAGTTTGTTGCTCGAAGGCGACCTCAAGAAGGCCATCCGCGAGACCAATAAGTTTGACAGCTTCTATGGCGACACGGACATGGCCGATCGCAACCAATTCGTGCGCGGCGAGATTCGCATGGCGCAGGACAAGCCGCTCGCGGCTTCGCAGGAGTTCCAACTGGTCGTGTCGAGCTATCCGGACACCTCACTGTATGGCGACGTTATTGCCAAGCAGTACGAGATAGGCGACTCGCTATACGAAAAAGGCCAAGCCAAGCTCGATAAGCGGTGGCGCATGTTCCGCAAGCGCCCGTTTAAGCAGGCCATTCAGGTCTACTCGCTCGTGATCGACAGCCAGCCGTTTACGGACGAGGCGGCGGAGGCGCAGTACAAAGTGGGTCTGTGCCACCACACGCGCGAGGAATACGTCGAGGCGGCGTATGAGTACCGGCGCGTGATCGAGGATTACACGGGTTCGGACTGGGTGGACGACGCGAGCTATGGGTTGGCCACGTGCTACAGCGACGCTTCGCTGCCGCCCGCCTATGATCAGGAGCCCAGCCGCCTGGCTATTGACGCCATTGACGAATTTACCGCACGCTACGAAGGCGACGATCGGGTGGCGGAGCTGAAAGAGAAGCGCGTCGTCATGCGCGAGAACATCGCGCAGCAACGCTTGCAGACGGCCCAGTTCTACGAGAAACGGCGCAACTTCAAGGCTGCGCGCATCTACTACAAGGTCGTGGCTGAGAATTTTGAAGACACCGCAACGGCGCAAACGGCCCTGCAGTGGTTGGCCGACAACCCGGATCCGGAGATGAGTCCGTCCGAGCGCGTGCTCCAGGCGAAGCGGGTCTCTTAATGAAGACCGAGGCCACAGCGCGTCTGTTGGTCTTGGCGGCCGTGGTGGCCGCCGCGGGGTGCGGTTACACGACGCGCAGCACGCTCGATCCGAAGTATCAGACGATCGCCGTGTCGGCATTTCACAGCCTCAGCAAGGAATACGGCCTGCAGGCCGCACTTACGACGGCCGTCATCCGCCAGTTCGTCAACGACGGACGCCTTGAGGTCGTCACCCCCGACCGGGCCGACCTCCTGCTGGAGGGCGTTCTCCTCGACTACCGCCTCAAGGGACTGACCTTCGACCAGGACGACGAGGTAACCCAGTTCATGTGCGTGGTGGCGGCTGGGGCACGCCTGACGGACCAGGCGACGAACGAGGTAATCTGGGAAGACCAGGCGCTCGCCGGGGAGACCACGTTCTACACCCGCGCGTCGGGCCAGTCTTCGGACCGCCTGCGCGGTAACGCGGAGGTCATCTTGCCGACGGTACGCAGCTTCTCCAGCGAAGAAGAGAACCGCGGTGCGTCCGAAGCCCTCGAACAGTTGGCTTCGGACATCTTCTACCGGGTCATCGAGCCCTGGTAGCCGCCGTGGAAGTCCTGGAATTCATCCAAAGCATCGGCCACGAGGCGCCCGCCCCGGTGATCCTGCTGTGTCCCGCCAAGCGTCCCAGGGCACGCGAGGCCACTTACGAACCTTTCCTGGCTGAACGCGCGATTGACCGCCTGCTCGAGACCTACATCGATCCCGGCATGAAGGATCTGACCTACGCAGGGTTCTATGCCGACGAAACGCCCCCGGGTCAGATCGTGATGGAAGCGCAGACGCTGCCGTTTCTGGCGGAGCGGCGCGTGGTGCTGGTACGCAACACCGAGCGTTACAGAACCGACTCCGGCGCCGGGGCCATGCTGCGCTACCTGGCGTCTCCTTCGGAGACGACGCTGCTGATTCTTGTCGCCTCACAGATTGACAAGCGCACGAAGTTCTACAAACTGTGCGACAAGGCGGGCCTCGTGGTGGAGTGTCCCGCGCTACGCGAGGGCGAGGTGGCGCAATGGGTGCGCAACGAAGCGAAAACCAAAGGCAAACGGATTGCGCCCAACGCGGTGCGTGAGATCGTCCGGCGCGCCGGCACTCACTTGGGCGACGTCAACAACGCGATCAACAACGTCGCCGCCTACGTGGGCGATGCCCCTGAGATCAACGAGGAGCATGTGCTGGCCGCCTGCGCCGATGTGGCCGAAGAAGAGATCTGGAGTCTGACGGACGCCATTGCCGCGTCGCGGCCGGACACGGCGTTGCAGGCCTTGCGGCGGCTGGTCGATCTTGGCAAGCACGAGGACGAGTTGCTCGGCACCATCAACTGGCTGTTGAAAAGCGCCTACGCCGTCGCGATCGCCGGATCGAGTCGTCCCGCGCTGAATCCGTTCGTGGCCAAGAAGGTCAAACCGTTGGCCGATAAGTTGGGGGTCAACAAGCTGCGCGACGCCTTCGCCCTATGCACCGACACCCATTTCATGATTCGCTCGACGGGCGTCGACGGCGTCCTCGCGCTGGAACTGCTCGTGGTCAAGCTCGCCGCCCCCATCCGCCGCCGCCAGGCCACCCGGCCTTAGGCCGCGTCTCTGCAACAAAATTACCCAACGCAGAGGCGCTGGGACCGCCGAGGTTCGCGGAGTATGGAAACAACTGTCCGGATCGTCATTCCCGCGAAAGCGGAAATCCAGAACGCGGTGGCGGTGCCCTAAACACGAAGATGGACTAGACTTAATGAAGTCAGATTCAACATCGGGAGCGTCGACATGATCGGAAGAAGATACGCCCGCCTTTCCTGCATCCTTCTGGCGTGGACCATTGGCTTTGCCGCATGGGGGGCGGACACGGTTCCGTTGATTCCGCGTGACGTCCTGTTCAGCAACCCCGACCGGGCCAATGTGCAGGTCAGTCCGGACGGGGCGTGGCTGAGCCACCTGGCCCCAGTGGAGGGGGTGTTGAACGTGTGGGTGGGGCCCGTGGACGAGCCGGAGGCGGCGAAGCCGGTCACCGAGGATCGCAACCGCGGCATCCGGATCTACTTCTGGGCCTATACGAACGCTCACATCCTCTACCTGCAGGACAAGGGCGGCGACGAGAATTGGCACGTCTACGCCGTCGACATCGAGACGCGTCAGACGCGCGACCTGACGCCACTGGAAGGGGTCCGGGCAGAGATCAAGGCCGTCAGCCACAAGTTCCCCAACGAGATCCTGATTGGGCTCAACGATCGCGATCCGCAGTACCACGACGTGTACCGCCTGGACATTGCAACGGGTGAGCGGACGCTCGTGCAAGAGAATACGCAGTTCCGCAGCTTTATCATCGACGACGACTATGCGATCCGGTTTGGGGCGCGGATGACCGAAGACGGTGGGCGGGAATTGCTGCGGCCGGTAAGGGAGGAGTGGGTTTCGTTTCTCACCATCGGCCCCGAGGACAGTCTCACGACGTACGTGGAGGGTTTCGACAAAGCGGGAAAGCGGCTGTATCTGTCCGACAGCCGCGGCCGCAACACGGCGGCTTTCGTGACGTTGGACCTGGACAGTGGCGCGAAGACGCTGGTTGCCGAGGATGCGAAATCCGACGTGGCGGGCGCGATGCTGCATCCGACGGAGAACACGGTGCAGGCGGTAGCGTTCGAATACAAGCGCAAGACCTGGACGGCCCTCGACCCGAAGGTGGGCGCCGATCTGGAGGTGTTGCGCGGCGTGGCGGAGGGCGATGCCCAAATCGTGGATCGCACGCTGGACGACGCGCACTGGGTGGTCGCGTATATCCCCGACGACGGCCCCGTCCGTTACTACTACTACGACCGCGCGACGCAGAAGGCGCGGTACCTGTTTTCGAACCGCCGGTCGCTGGAGGGCCTGCCGCTGGCGAAAATGCGGCCGGTGGTGATTCCATCGCGCGACGGACTGGAACTGGTCAGCTACCTCACGCTGCCGCTGGGCGCCGACCCGGACGGCGATGCCCGGCCGTCCGAACCGTTGCCCATGGTGTTGCTGGTGCATGGGGGGCCGTGGGCGCGCGCCGACTGGGGCTACAACCCGACCCATCAGTGGCTGGCCAACCGCGGGTATGCCGTGCTCGACGTCAACTTCCGCGGTTCGACGGGGTTCGGGAAGGCGTTCACGAACGCGGGGAACTTGGAATGGGGCGCGAAGATGCAGGACGACCTGACCGATGCCGTGCGTTGGGCGGAAGCTGAAAGGATCGCCGATCCGGCGCGCGTGGGCATATTGGGCGGCAGCTACGGCGGTTACGCCGTGCTCGCGGGGCTGACTTTCACGCCGAAGGTTTTTGCGTGTGGCGTGGACATCGTCGGGCCTTCAAACCTCTTGACCCTCCTCGAATCGGTGCCGCCCTATTGGGCTCCCGCGATCGCCCTGTTTACCACCCGCGTGGGCGATCACCGCACGGAAGAGGGGCGCGCGTTCCTCGAGAAGCGTTCGCCGCTGAACTACGTCGACCGCATCGAGCGGCCGCTGCTGATCGGGCAGGGAGCCAACGACCCGCGCGTCAAACAGGCCGAGGCCGACCAGATCGTCAAGGCGATGCAGCAAAAGAGCATCCCGGTTACGTACGTCCTGTTCCCTGACGAGGGTCACGGCTTCGCCCGCCCCGAGAACCGGCTGTCCTTCGACGCCGTCGCCGAGTCCTTCCTCGCCCAGCACCTAGGCGGGCGCTACGAACCTGTCGGCGACGACTTCCAAGACGCCAGCATCACCATCCCCGCGGGCGCCGAAGACATCGCCGGTATCGGCGAAGCGCTCGTCCAGCCTGGATAACGTCATGGAGATGCGCGAGGATCTCATCCCTCATAAATGGAGATCCTCTCGCCAAGGACACGCTTGCGGAAGTATGGGTTGCGCAGACTGCCCAGTGTCAGGAGGTCTACTTTACAACCGAGGGAGTCCTCGAGCTGGTGCAGGAATCCGAAGAACCGCCTGGCTGGACGGACCTCCGGTTCTCGAAACTCCACGAGCAAGTCCACGTCGCTGGATGCTGTCGATGTGCCCCGTGCGGCGGACCCGAACGCGTCGAGCCGTTTGACGTTGAAATCTCGACAGGCCGGAACGGTCGCCTTCCTGATGTCTTCAACCCTCATTCTGGCATCATGGCTCATGCCACTCACCTAGTCAAGTTCAGGTCGAACGGAGTTGCATGAGCTCGTCGCGCGTCGGGTGGGTATAGGCCTGCGGAACCCACCAAAACGGTTTTGCCCATGGTGGGTTGCGCGGAGCCTACACCCACCCGACATTAGCCATTCGTAGCCGCGAAGCGG
>JAACEL010000602.1 GCA_011682535.1 Nitrospiraceae bacterium
CGATGAGCACTCGGTTTGATTGGGGTAAGCTGAAGTTTCTAATTCCCGCCATCCTCTGTGCCATGATCCTTACCGCCGTCGCTGCATTGCCTGACGGCGCTTTCCCAGGCCATTCGCGGTTCTTGCGTGTGGGCGCCGCCCTCGTTCTCGGAGGGGCGTTTCTGGGGGCCTTGGCCGTCTTGGCGCCCAGGATCCACCCGGGACCGGGAAGCGGGATGCGTAACGGCTCGGCGGAGGGCGAGCCGGGTGCGGCCCATGACCGCAACCTGCTTCGCACGTTGGTCGACAATCTGCCGGACTACATCTATGCCAAGGACGCCGACAGCCGCTTCATTCTCAACAACGCCGCCCATCTGCGTTTGCTGGGGTTCGAAAGCCAGGAGGACGTCTATGGCAAGACGGACTTCGACATTTTCCCTGAAGAACTGGCTGCCAGCTACTACAGGGACGAGCACGAAGTGGTGCGAAGTGGGGAACCCTTGATTGACCGCGAAGAAGAAATCGTGGACGAGAATGGGGAACGGCAGTGGGTGCTGACGACCAAGGTGCCGCTCAGGGACGCGCAGGGCAAGGTAGTGGGAAGCGTGGGGATGAGCCGCCTTATCACCAAGCGTAAGCGTATGAAGGAGGCGCTGGCACGCCACGCGGAACTGCTCGAGCGCGCGAACGCGGATCTGGCGAAGCGGAACCAGGAGCTTGACGAGTTCACCTATATTGCCAGCCATGACCTTCAGGAGCCGTTGCGCAAGCTCAGTGCCTTCAGCGAGGTGTTGCAACAGGACCTGGCGAACGGGGAAGAGGAAGAGGTACATGAGGATCTGAACGTGATCGTCAGCGCGGCCCAGCGGATGCAGCAGTTGGTGCAGGACCTGTTGGCGCTCTCGCGATCGGGGCGCCAGGCGATGAAATGGGGCGAAGTGACGGTTGACCATTGCGTCGATCGGGCGTTGGATGTTCTTCAACTGCGGATCGAAGAGACCGGAGCCGTGATCGAGCGCGGCTCGCTTCCGCTGCTGGGCGGAGACGAGAGCCTGCTCACGCAGCTTTTTCAGAACTTGATCGGGAACGGGTTGAAATTCCACGGTGGGGAACCGCCTGTCATCACGCTGTCGTCGGAGAAGATTGACGATCATTGGCTGCTGACCGTTGAGGACAATGGGATCGGCCTGAAACCGGAGTATGCCGAGCAAATTTTCTCCCCGTTCAAGCGGTTGCACGGCCGCGGCAAATACGAGGGGACCGGTATCGGTCTGGCGATCTGCCGCAAGATTGTAGAACGTCATAATGGACGGATCTGGGTGGAATCGGAACTGGGACATGGCGCACGTTTCAAGTTCACAGTGGGCGAACCTCACGGGAGCGTGACATGAACGACGGAACGAAGACGGCCGTCATCCTGTTGGTGGAGGATGACCCGGAGGATCAGAAACTCACGCGACGGGCGTTGCGGACGAGCCACCTGCGCAATAAGCTGTATGTGGCGGACGACGGCGAGCAGGCGCTGGACTATCTGTGCCGGCGAGGCGCGTTCGCGGATCCGGAGGTGTCGCCCCGGCCGGACCTGATCTTGCTTGATCTCAACATGCCCAAACTCGACGGCCGGGCCGTGCTCGCGCGGCTGAAGGAGGATCCGGACTTTCGCTGCATACCGGTGGTGGTCTTGACCACGTCGGCACAGGAGGAGGACATCCTGCGCAGCTACGAACTGGGGGTCAATTCGTACATCACCAAGCCGGTACACATGGAAGGTTTCATCCGTGCCATCAGGGATCTGGAGCACTACTGGTTCAATTTGGTGGTGCTGCCCAGCGGTTAGTCGCTCTTGGGGGCGTCTTTCTTGGGGTGTGGGAAGGTGAAGAAGACCGTACATCCCTTGCCGGGTTCGGAGTCTGCCCAGATGCGTCCGCCGTGATACTGTAGAATCTTGCGGCAGATCGCCAGCCCGATTCCGATACCGGCGCGTTCGGGCTCGTTGTTGCCTCGGCGGAACATGAGGAAAATCTCGTCGCCTTCTTCCATGTCGATGCCGATGCCGTTGTCTCTCACGGCGCACAACCACATGTCGCCGCGCCTTTCGGATGTGACGTGGATTTCGAGGGGGTGCTCGCCTCTGTACTTGAGGGCGTTGTCGAACAGGTTTTCAAAGAGGCCTTTCAGAAGGCTTGGGTCGCCGTGCACGGTTGGCATAGGGCCGATGTCGAACTGGGCGTCGGCATCGCGGATGGGGACATCAAGCTCGGCGCACACGTCGCCGATGACGGCGGAGAGTTCGACCGGCTCGAAGGCACGCCGTTCGCGTCCTTCCCGGGAATAATCGAGAACACAGCGGACAAGAAGCTCCATGTTGTGTGCCGCGGCCAACAGAGGATTGAGATTGGAGGGCTGCGGCGTGGCGGCCTCTTGCTGCTGTGTTTTCATGCGTTTGAGCTGTTTGGTGAGGGCGTGGAGGGGCTCTTGGAGGTCTCGGGCCACGTTCTTGGCGAACTGCTCGAGGTCTTGGTTGCTTCGGCGGAGTTCGGCGGTTCGTTCCCGGACTCGTTGCTCGAGTTCTTCGTTGGCCCTGCGAAGCGCGGCGCGGATCCCGTGGTTTTCCATCGCATACCGGATCGAGCGCTCGAGCAGGACGGGATTGAGGTCGCCTTTCTCAAGATAGGCGAATGCCCCCATCTCCATGGCTTCGAGGTCGGTCTCGAGGCTTCCCAGACCCGTGAGTAAGATGACGGGCAGGTCGTGGCCGTGCGCGCGCATTTCGGGCAGCAGTTCGATGCCCGTGCGCTCCCCGAGATGGTAGTCCAGCAGGCATACGTCATGGGGCGTGCGTTCCA
>JAACEL010000603.1 GCA_011682535.1 Nitrospiraceae bacterium
CAAGAATCCCAAGGACACCAAACCCCAGTTTCGCCGGGTGCGTTTTGCCTACGACGGACGCTACAAACTCTATCTCGATGGCCGGATGTACGAAGTGCCCAAGGATTGGCTCGAGGCACGCGTCATCCCCGTCGATGGCATGACGCCCGCCCAGCGGGTCGCGCAGCGGGCCGCACGCGCCAAGCTCCAAGGCGTGCTCGACGCCATGCCGGCGTGGAGTCCCGACAACGACACGTTCAATGGCGAACTGGACGACGCGATGAAGAAGTACTTGAAACGCTATGGCGTCGAGGTACGCGTCGATCTGGCGGATTGACACACGGAGAAGAAAGTGATCCTGAAGTACACGCTGGCCTGGATTCCCATGGTCTTCATCGCCATTGTCAACGGCATGGCGCGCCAGTTGGGCTATGGAAAAGCCATGAGCGAGTTGGCCGCGCACCAACTGTCCACGGCAACGGCCGTCGTCCTGTTCGTGGGCTACACGTGGCTGCTGAGTCTTTTGTGGCCGCTTGAATCCGCCCGCCAAGCGCTCACCATTGGCGCCATCTGGCTGACGCTCACCGTGGCCTTCGAGTTTCTCTTTGGCCACTACGTCGCCAAGCACTCCTGGATGCGCCTGTTGCACGACTACAACCTGATGCAGGGCCGGGTATGGGTGTTCGTGCTCGTCGCGATCGCGCTGGCGCCCTACGTGATCTACCGGTTCCGTTTCTGACGCGCTACGAACCGTAGTAGGCCCGAAGTGCGTCGACGTAGGCTTCGGCGAAGGTCTGGCGCCATTCGGGATCGGCCAGCCGCTTGCGGTCGGTGGCGTTGGTCATGTTGGCCATCTCGACCAGCACCTTGGTGGGTATGACGGTGTTGCGCAACACGGCGGGTACGTAGGCCCCGCCGTTGCGCCGGATCTCGCTGCGGATCGACGGTCCCTCGAGATGCCGCCGGATCCGGCGGCGGCCCAACGCCTCGATGATGTCTTCGGCGAGATTGCGCGACAGGGCCTCGCTGCGCCGGCATTGCGACGAAGTGGGGCGTTGATAGGGGTTCTCACGCGCCTCACGGTAGCGCGAATAGGGCGAGCCGGTGTAACGCTTGGAATCCTTGCGGTGTTTGGCGCCGGGGATGTAGACCATCGCACCGCGTAGGCGGGGGTTGTAGATCGCGTCGGTGTGAATGCTGGTGAACACGATCTTGCGGGGGTCGGCGCCTCGGGCTGTTTCGGACGCGTAGATGGAGTTGGCCAGGAACCAACGCAGGTTGGCGGAGATCTTGGCGTCCTGGTTGGAATAGCGCGGCGTGGTGAGGAGTTCTTCGTCGGTGTCGTGGACAAACGCCCGGCGGTCCACGGCTTTGTAGCCCAAACTGGGATCGACCAGCGTCATGTAGACGGTGGCGCTGGTCTTGGTTTCGAGGATCTTCTTGATGCGGCAGGCGACGTCGTAGTTGAGTTCGTCCTCGTACAACTTGTGCGAGCCGTTGCTGCAACCCTGGTCGCGTCCGCCGTGGCCGGGGTCGAGCACGACCACCACCCCGGCGAGATCCTTCGTCCCCACGCGTTCGCCACGCAGCCGCCGCGCCTCTCGGATCGTCTCGTCATAGGCCTGACGGCGCGCGTTGCTCTCGGGCAGGAACCGGTCGGCGAGCATGTCGAGCGGAATGAGCACCTTGTCGCCCGGCTCCATATCCCGCACATCCTTGATCCCGCTACGGCGCTGGATCGTCGCGCATGCCTTCATGATGGCGTCGTTGTCGCGAATGTTGGTGAACCGGACGACGGCCGCCGTGTACAACGCCTCGCCTTTCTTCAAGCGATAAAGCGCATAGGGGCCGTGGCGGTCCTCGCCGTAGGTGAGTTCCTGCGTCACGGCGCCCAGATCGACCGGGGGGGCCTCGGTGTCCTGGACGGGTGGACGGGTAAACTCTTTCATGACAGGCATCAGCAATCGCGCGGGTATCAAGACGCGCTGGCCCCGGGTCAGGGCGGGGCCCACCTCGTGGTTGCTCGGATGCGACATCACGGTGCGGTAGGTGGTCCCCTTGCCCGTCAACCACTCGCACAACGTCCACAGCGTCTCCTGGCCGTCGGACCCGGTGTAGCGAACGGTGTGCCACCATCCGTCGGCATCGACGGTGTCGCCGGGGAAGAGCGCCAGCAAGATGCGGCGCTGCGTGGCGGGGTTGAGCTGATCATACCGCACGGCGACCGCGGTGCGGCGGCGATAGATGGATGCCGCCTCGGGCTTGGCCAGGTAGCGCTTGAAAAAGGGAACCAGGGCGTCGCCTTGCGGCGGACGGCATTCCATAAACAACTGCCGCCCGTCTCTCAACGTCGCGAAAACGCCGGAATCGAGTTCGACGCGCACCACGCCAGCGCAGGCTGCAGGGGCGAGAATGACAAGGAAAAGCAAGAAGACGCACAAGAGACGCCTGAGTATGAGCGGCCCGATCAACGGTTGCTCTCTGAGGCCGCTTTCACAGCGGCGCGACAGGGCGCAGAAACACACGATATGGCATAAGAAAAGCGCATTCCGCTATATGTTGTACCACAGGCTTCCCGGAAAACACAAGATGTTGATCTTTGCCCGGCCATAGTGTGGGACGGATAGAACGCGGATGGCGCGGATTACACGGATGCACGCCGATCCGCGCCATGTGCAACCGTACGCTCATCCCTCGACTCCCCTCACCGTCATTGCGAGCGGCAGACCGCCTTCAGGGCCTGTCGATTTAATCCCCTTGTCATCTCGACCGCAGGGAGAGATCTCGCCCCACCCCTCGCCAAGTCTTTCCACGGGGTCAGTATGTAGACGAAGTACCGGTATTT
>JAACEL010000604.1 GCA_011682535.1 Nitrospiraceae bacterium
GTGAGATATCCGCGCCAGCAAACGCGCGGACGAATGTAATGAGATGAGTCTGTCCCGAGGTTTCGCGGCTCTTGCGTACGGTGGATTGAGGGCTGGAGCCTGCAACATAGACACCCAGTCTCGCTTCGCTGGCGTTCCCCGAAAGCTTGCGTCGTTCCCAGTCAGGGGGTCTTTCTCAACGGCTCCCTGCAGCCACGTTTTTCGTCCTTCGCTGGCGATTGTCAATGTGGTATGCTCGGATCCCGTGGCCCGGCAACGCCAGGCACACCGGATTGGGAGTGAGTTGGCATATGGGCAAGGAGAGAAAAAATGAAACAAGGGCAACAAGAAGGAATGACACGGCGTGACTTCGCCAGAATGTCGGCTACGGCCGGGTTCGCCATTGCAGCGGGGCGCGCGTTCAGCGCCGACATCAACTCCGACACACTCAAGGTCGGCCTGATTGGTTGCGGCGGACGTGGTACCGGGGCTGCTGTCAATATGTTCGAAGGCGACAACAATGTTGTTTTGACGGCGATGGCCGACGTATTCGAGGACAAGGTCAAAGGCTCGCTCAACAGCATCAAGAATCACGACAACCCCAAGGTGAGCGGCGCCTGCGCAGTCGACGAGGACCATTGTTTCGCCGGGCTCGACGCTTACAAACAGCTCATCGCAACCGATGTCGATATCGTGATCCACGGCGCGCTGCCGTACTGCCGTCCGCAGCACGTGGAGGCCGCCATCGACGCGGGCAAACACGTGTTCACCGAGAAGCCGGTCGCGGTCGATCCCGACGGCATCCGCCGGTTCATTGCCGCTTCGCAGAAGGCGAAAAAGAAGAAACTCTCCCTGGTCGCTGGAACGCAACGCCGGCATCAGAAGGAGTATATCGAGACCATCAAGCGGATCCATGACGGCGATATCGGCGAAGTGCTCGCGATGCGCGCCTACTGGTGCGGCGGGCTCCCGTTCGCACGCGAGCGCAAGCCCGAATGGAGCGACCTCGAGAACTGTATCCGCAACTGGTACGGCTTCTGCTGGATGGCGGGCGACAACATCGTCGAGCAGCACGTCCACAACATCGACGTGTGCAACTGGGTCATGGGCGGGCCGCCCAAGAGCGTGTTCCTCGCCAGCGGTGGGCGCACCTGGAAGCCCGACGATCCCAAATACGGCGACATCTACGACCACTTCTCGTGCGACTTCGAGTACGAGGGCGGCGCGCACATGAGCAGCTTCTCGCGCCACTGGCATCACAGCGCCGACGGCGTGTTCGAAGATATTGTCGGCACGAAAGGCCGCAGCAACGGCAAACGCATCGGCAAATGGCGCGCGGAGCGCGGCATCAACCCCTACGTGCAGGAACACATCGACCTCGTCAAGAGCGTCCGAGGCGAGGGCCCGTACTACAACGAGGGCGAGCGGGTGGCCGCGAGCACGATGACGGCCATTATGGGGCGCATGGCGGCCTACACCGGCCAGCGCTACACCTACAAGAAGGCCCTCGAGATCAGCCTCAACCTCGTTCCCGAAGACCTCAGTTTCGACAAAGAATACCCGCTGGGCCCCGTGCCCTCGCCCGGCGCGTAGTCGGGTCATCACCGAAGGAGAACTACCATGGATCGACGCGGTTTCATGGCTTCTTGTGCCACCGCCGCAGGCGGTGCGGTCCTCTTGAGCGCCACGGACGCCGCCGCGAAACCTTCGTCCAAGAAGCCCTTCGCCAAGGCGCCGTTGAAAATGTCGGCGCCGTTGGACTGGTTTCGCGGCCGGACGTTCGAGGAAAAGCTGGACAAGGTCGACAAGTGGGGCCTGCCCGGATGCGAGTGGCTGGGCGCCAAGGGTGACGGCGCCGAATTCCGCAAGGCGGCCGACCCCCGGGGCATTCAGTTGAGCTGCATCGGGGGCGTGGGCAAGATTGCCCCGGGTCAGATGGTATTGCCGAGCGATCACGACAAACTCGTGGCCCAGTTCGAAGAACGTGTGGCCCTTGCCAAGGCCTTTGGCTGCAAGACCCTCATCGGCCTTACCGGCAACGAACGCAACGACGCCACACCCGAGGAACAAACGAAGTACATTCTCCAGTGCCTCGAACGTCTCGCGCCCATCGCCGAGAGCAACGATGTGGTCATCGTCATGGAAGCCCTCAACACCTTGGTAAACCACAAGGGTTACTTCCTGACGCGCACCGATCAGACGATGGCAATCCTCGAGGATCTCGACAGTCCGAACGTCAAGATGTGTTTCGACATCTACCACCAGCAGATCACCGAGGGCAACGTGATCCGCAACTTGTCGGAGAACATCGACCGGATCGGCCATTTCCACGTCGCCGACAACCCCGGACGCAAAGAGCCCGGCACCGGCGAACTCAACTACACCAACATCTTCAAGGCCATTCACAAGGCGGGCTACAAAGATTTCGTCGCCCTCGAGTGCGGCCATTCCACGAAAAAATACGAAGACACGCTCAACGCCACCCTCGCGTGTCTCGACTGGAGCTGAGTAGTCCGTTTTGTAAGTTCGGTGACGCATTCTGGCCGGGTGGCCGAGTGATCATCAATACCTTACATCTCCTCTTCCTGTATAGATTACTCCGCCAAAAAGCTTGAAACTTGCGCACAACTTGTCATTTCGACCGAAGGGAGAAATCTCTGTCGCAGACGTCAATCCTGAGCGAAAGAATGGGACGCGGATTTGCGCGGATTTGCGCGGATTCCGTGGATCTTCGCGGATCCGCCATGGATGCCGGTGGCTGCACGAGGAACGGATCGGCGATTGAGCGTTGCATGACAGAACCGGCTGATCGGCGCGCATCCACGGAAT
>JAACEL010000605.1 GCA_011682535.1 Nitrospiraceae bacterium
TTGTTGTTTGTTCTAAGAGTGCAGTCGCGCTAGGCGACTGCAAGTGAGAAGACGATGCACTCCAAAACAGCTTTCTTGGACAGCGTCCGAACACAGGCAAGTGTGTACGCACAGACATCTCTTGGTCGTGCTTCCGTCGGAGCTCGTCATGAAGTGTCATCGGGCGGGTGAAAACCGGCCACTGGGGGGCGGGTTAAAACCGGCCAAACCCAATGGATATTCTGTGCGTCATTACACTGTTTCCTTGTCGGTTTTGCAAGTTGCTTTTGCCGGGGGTTGTTGCGAGGCGTTGTTCCTGAGCCGATAACTCTTGCCGGCGATGGGGATGATTTGGGCGTGATGCAGGAATCGGTCGAGGATGGCCCCGGCGGCCGGCACGTCGCCGATGAGTTTTCCCCAGTCCTCGATGGGCCGGTTGCTCGTCATCATGGTGGAGCGATTTTCGTAGCGACGCATGACGATCTCGAAGAGGTATTCGCCCGAGCGTTTGGGCAATTGTTTGAGGCCCATATCGTCCACGATGAGCAGGTCGGGCTTGAGGTATTTGGCGAGGATGCGCTCTTCACCGCCGAGGGCTTCGTCGCGCAGGAAATCGCGGACGAGATCGAAGATCGAGCGATAGAGCACGATGAATCCGGCCTTGATGGCTTCGTAGCCGATGGCCTGGCAGAGGTGCGATTTTCCGACGCCGGGCGGGCCGATGAAAAGCACGTCTTTTCGTTCGCGGATGAAATGACCGGCGGCCAGGTCAAAGATGGGTTTTCGTTTGATGGACCGATTGAAGCGCCAGTCAAAGTCATCAAGAGTTTTCATGTCCCGAAAGGTGGCGCTCTTGATCCGTCTGGCGATGCGGCGTTCGTGTCGGATGTGCAATTCGTCCTGCAAGATCAGTTCGAGGAATTCTTCGTGGCTGAGGGAGTGTCCTTGCGCCTCCAGGAGCCGCACGTCGAGCGACTGGGAGAGGCCGCTGAGACGCAAGCTTTTCAGCGCGTCGATGAGACTGTTTTTCATGTCATTATCCTTTCGCTAACATTGACCGCGACATTGTCGTCGGGTAGATTATGTGGCGCCGACTCGGAGGACAGGGCTCCGCTGGAGAGCGACCCGAGCGCCGTAGTCGGCGGCTGTACGGCGGGAAGGGTCCGGGACTGCTCCGGGCCTTTCTCGTTATGCTTCCCGCCGGTAGCCCCCAAAGCGATAAACTCGCCGTTTCCGTTGCCGTTATCCTTTCTGAAGGAAACCTTGAGCCATCGTCCGTAATCGGCCATGGGGCGGATCAGCGGATGGCTCTGGACAAACTCGAATTCCTCTTGCCGGGCGCGGCTCTTGATAAGAGAGCGCAGCGCTTTGAGGCGCCAGGCCCCGTGAGAGAGAGCTAATTCGCAGCCCTCGTCGATCTGACGGGAGGTGTACTTGCCCGTCATTGTCAACAGTCCCTGCAATACGCGGACGCCTTCGATGCCGCGTTCATCGAGCATGGCCTGCGCCCAACGCGCTGCCTCTGACCCGATCCGCCAGATGCGCCGAAGCAGAAACGCCGCGCCACGCTCGACGCCGGAGATCTTCTCTGACGCGATGTGCCTCGGATCGGTGCTGAAGCGTCCCTTCTCGTGTTTGACGTGCAGGGCGATCTGCTCCAGGCGGTCGTTGAAGATCCGCACCAGGCGGCTATCGAACCGCACCCAGACGCGATGGCCCAGATACTCGGGCGGCACGGAGTAGTAGGCCCTGTCCACCTCGACATGCGCGTCGCGATGGACCGAGCGTTGCCCCTCGTGGAAGAATGGAAACCGCGTGGCCGGCAATGGCAGGAGGGCCGGCTTCTCGGCCTCTTCGAAGAGTTGCTTGACCTGCTTCTTCGTGGTGCCGTGGATTCGGTGGTCGGCAACCTGACGCTCCCACCGGTCAAGATGAAGATTCTCCTCGGTCAGACTCTTGAAAACGCACCCCTTCAGGGCATTATTGCGGACGTATTTGACGCCACTCTCAACCTTGCCCTTGTGGCGGGGCATATAGGGTTTGGCCGGCAGGATCACGGTGGAGTAGTGGCGGCAGAAATCCTGGACCTTGGGATTCAACTCCGGATCGTACCAGTCGGCCTTTGTCACGGCGGCGCGAAGATTGTCGATGACAAGAGTCTTGGGAACGCCCCCCATTGCCCAAAAGGCATCCTCCATCGCGCGGATGAAATCCTCGGTCGTCTGGCGCCAGACCACGGTGGAATGTCCCTTGCGCGAATGGCTCAGCACGACGCGAAGGACATGTGGAAACCTGCGCCGTCCATCGATCTCGATCGGCGCGCCACGGCCGAAATCCACCTGCCCCTCGGCGCCCGGCGGGCACTCCATCCGGCGGAATGGCAGCGGAGAATTCCCTCCCAGACGCCGGACGAAACGCTTCACCGACGTGTAACCGGCCTCAAAGCCATGCTCGGAGACCAGGTCCTGCCAAATCCGTTGGGCCGACAGGCCCCGACCGAGTTGCGCGACGATCGCATCGCGCAACGGCTCGCAACGGCTTTGCGGCCCGCAATTCCCGGCGGGCGGGTTGGCCGGTTTTGAATCGACATCCTCGCCATTCCCGGGGGGCGGGTTAGTGGCCGGTTTTGACTCGGCCTCATGCCGGCGCACATACCGCGAGACCGTCTCGCGGTGGATCCCCAGCGTCTGAGCGATCTTGCGGAACGACCAGCGCTGCTCTCGTAAGACAATAACCTGAATCCGTGAAACTGATCCGAGTGAAGGCTGTGAGGCGGCTTGGAAGTCGTTGAAATGCATTGGCCGGCAGGCGGTGGCGCGCGACGGGGG
>JAACEL010000606.1 GCA_011682535.1 Nitrospiraceae bacterium
CAACCGGGGCCTCAGTCTGAACGAGCGGCTCTTGCCCGAATTTCTCAAGGAACAGGGCTACGTCTGCGGCATCATTGGCAAGTGGCATCTCGGTCGGGGAAAAGATCTCGAATACATGCCCACGCGACGGGGCTTCGACTCGTTCTTCGGCCATCCCGGCGGCGCGATGGACTATTGGACGCACAAGGACCAGAGCGGCGAAGAGGTCCTCTACCGCGGTCTGGAGAAGGTCCGGGAAGAAGGCTACGCCACCGATCTCTTCGGCGAGGAAGCCATCCGCTATGTGAAGCGGAACCGTAGCCGCCCCTTCTTCCTGTACTTGCCCTTCAACGCGCCCCACACGCCGTTGCAGACGCCAGACGCGCCATTCGAACCGATAGACGACTTGATGAAACCGCGCAATATCCCCGATGGGCGAGCACGTCACGTCAAGATGGTTGAACGGCTCGATGAAAAAGTGGGCGATCTGCTCCAGGCGTTGGAGAAACTTGGGCTCGCCGACAACACGTTGGTCATCTTCACCAGTGACAATGGCGGTGCAGAATACTCGGGCAGAAACCTCCCGTTGAAGGGCCACAAAGTCGCCTTGCTCGAGGGGGGGCAGCGCGTTCCCTTCATTGCCCGTTGGCCCGGACGCATTCCGGCCGGAACGCACTATGACGGGTTGTCCGCAGGCATGGACCTGTTCACCACGCTGATTGAAGTCGCGGGAGGAAGCATGCCTACTGACCGCACGATCGACGGCGTGAGTCTGATACCCTACCTGACCGGCCGGTCTCAAGAAAACGCTCACGAGTGGCTAGCCTGGGAGAGCCACAACGACAAGTTTGTGCGCCGCGGCTACCGCAAGGGGCCATGGAAATTGCGAATGATGCGTTCCGTGGCAGAGGCCCCCGAAAAGACGCCTATCGAGTTGTATAATCTCTCCTCGGATTTGGGCGAACACGACAATCTCGTGCAAAAGCGTCCCGATAAGCTGAAAGAGTTGCTTCAGGAACTCGCCGTATGGGAGCATGATGTAGGAATCCGAAGCATGATTCATCCCCCAAAAACAGACGGAGCCCAATCAAATGAGAGTATTGTTCCTGGACCTTGACACGTTGCGCCCGGACCACTTGGGCTGCTACGGATATCACCGAAACACATCGCCCAATATCGACCGGATCGCGGCGGAGGGCGTGCGCTTCACCAATTACTATTGTTCTGATGCGCCCTGTCTACCCTCGCGGGCCGCCCTCATGACCGGCCAGTTTGGGATTCGCACCGGCGTGGTGGGCCACGGCGGCACGGCGGCCGACCTGCGCCTGGAAGGTGCGCCCCGTGACTTCCGTGACCGGTTGGCGCATTGGCAAGGCGGCCAGAGTCTCCCGGCGATGATGCGCCAGGCAGGTTTCTACACGGCCTCCATTTCCCCCTTCGCGGAACGCCATTCGGCGTGGTGGTTCAATGCGGGCTTCAACGAGATGCACAATACCGGCAAGGGCGGCGGCGAGTCGGCCGAAGATATTACGCCCACGGTGTTGAAATGGATCACGGACAATGCCCAACAAGACAACTGGTTTCTTCACGTCAACTACTGGGACGCCCACGCCGCCTATCGTGCGCCGGAGGACTTCGGAAATCCCTTTGAAGACGAAGCGCTCCCTGCCTGGTTCAACGAGGAGGTCATCGAGAAGCACAGGCAGTGCGTCGGTCCCAATACGGCGCGGGAGTTGGGCATGTACAACTCCGACCCCGACCCCCAACATCCCCGCCATGTTTCGGAAATCCGCGACATGGCCGATCTGCGCAGACACATCGACGGCCAGGACTGCGGCATCGCCTACATGGATAGTCACGTTGGGCAGCTTTTCGACGCCTTGACGGCGGAAGGGGTCATGGACGACCTCGTTATCCTTATCAGCGCGGACCATGGCGAGAACCACGGCGAACTCGGCATCTACAAAGAGCACGCCACCGCCGACCACGCCACCTGCCGCATCCCCATGATCATCCGGTGGCCGGGCAAGACACGCGTCGAGTACGTCGACACGGGGCTTCACTACAACCTGGACCTCGCGCCGACCCTGGCCGAGTTGCTCGGCCAGGCGCCGCACCCCATGTGGGACGGGCGAAGCTATGCTCCGGCGCTCACGGACGGTACCGACTGTGGGCGCGAGAACCTGGTTGTCAGCCAATGCGCGCACGTGTGCCAGCGTAGCGTGCGATTCGGCCCGTGGATGTATATCCGAACCTATCATGACGGCTACCACCTTTTCCCCACCGAGATGCTCTACAATATCGAGGAGGATCCGCACGAACAGCACGACATGGCCGCGGAACGGCCGGACCTGTGCCGCGAAGCCGTGTACGGGCATTACAGTAGCGCGACATTGTGATCGTTCGTGGTGCCGATGCAGGCGACTATCTCCAAACCCAGCTCAGCCAAGATGTATCGGGCATTACAGTCGGTGCATCCATGTGGTCGTTTCTTCTCACGCCAAAGAGCGACATTCTGGCTCTAATGCGGATAACCCGATCAAGTGTCGAGGAGTTCATCCTCGACACGGATCCTGGCTGGGGCGACACGGTGCGCCAAACGATCGATGAGTTTCTCTTCCGCATGGATGTCGAATTCGAGCAGTCGAGGTGGACAGGAATCGCCTGGAGAGGTGGCCTACCCGACCTCTCTGATGCGCCGATCAGCGCAGAGACTCCGTGGAAGGGTATTGACGGAGTCGACATGATTGGACCCGATGTCCTGATGCCCGAAGGTGCGGAAGTACTGAGTGTGAGCGACCTCGAGCG
>JAACEL010000607.1 GCA_011682535.1 Nitrospiraceae bacterium
AGACGATCATGCCCAGCGACACCAACCGCCACGAGATTTCGAGCTTGATAGCCGCCGAACTGACCAGCACGACGCCGACAGCCCCGATGCAGTAGAACGAGTGCAGCCAGTTCATCGCGGCCGCTCTGCGGTGCGGCTGCAACGCGGCCACGATGGGACTCAACACCACTTCCAGAGACCCCGCGCCCAGCCCCAGCAAGAACACCGCCACCAACACCATCGCATAGCTGGCCGCGCAGCCCAGCACGCCCAAACCCACCATGATCAGGCCCATTCCCCCCAGCACGAACCCTTTCGCCCCCCAGCGATCCGCCACCGGCCCCGTCGCGAGGATGCCCGCCAGGAAGCCCGCGAACACCACCGCGCCAATGCGCCCCAATTGCTCCTCGCTCAACCCCTCTGGCCCGCCGAAAACGTCGCTGAAAGTCGTCAGATACACGGGGGGCAAATTCGAAGCAATGGCCACGCACATCATGCCGCCACAACATAGGATGAAGGGCCAAAGCCTTGGCGCAATAGTCATTCAAGGAACCTCACTGCAACGCTCACGCCCAACTCCAGGCGCCGGAATGCCCGAAGTATCCCCATCTCCCACCCACCGGTCAAGTCGAGACACCTGGCACCGAGTTTCGCTTCGCCGACGCTCCGCCCAGCCAGAGCAGTTGTCCATCAGGCAGTTGTCATCTCGACCGAAGGGAGAGATCTCGTAGTCCCTGTTGCTATGGCCCTTGCGCATAGGCCGCCAACGCCATGAGCCGCATGAGATTTCTCGCTACGCTCGAAATGACAGAGGGAACAGCAGGCGACAACGATAGGGGCCATCAACTGTAACGCGCACCACTAGATCTGCGAAGCGGCCAAAGGCCTGAGCGACAGGTTCGTGATGCCGCACAGGATCTTGTCGTTGGCATACTCAGGCATGGCGCTAAGTTCGCGCCAACCGGCGTCCTTTCCGAAACGTCCCCACGCCGCCTTCTGTTCATCCATGCTCTCGAACGCCAGCATGTACGTCAGATTCGGCATCTTCGCGCCGATCAGCGTCTCGCCGAAGAACACCGGGTTCAACCCCACTTTGCGGAAGATGTCGATCTCAGCCGTGTTGAACATCTCGATCTTCTTCTGCCCCGTCTTCACGCTGGGACTTTCGTAGGTGCGAAGTTGGAACACGCGATCCGCCGACGTGGCAGGCGCCTCCAGCTTCGGCATGCCCGAGAAGGCAGCCAGCAGCGCACTCTCCATCCGTGCATAGGCCGGACTCGACGACGGCGCATCCAAGAACTCCGCCCCTGCCGTCAGAAACTCCTCGTCCGCGCCCAATACCTGCGTCAACGTGCCAACGGATTCGAGCGACGTATGCCGGAGCAACACGTACACCGGCCCCACGGCGTCCGGCGTGTTGAAGACGCCCACCGGCGACACCCCCGCCCGGTTCAACGCCGGAACCGCCGCCTTCTTCAAGAACGCGTCCAACCCCGCCACCTGCGCCTCCGTATCCAGGTGATACGTCCGCAGTTCATAATAGTCCCGGCCGCTTCCCCCCTCTGCCTCCGCCGCCGACGCACGCCCCATCCCACCCGCCGCTGCCACACCCGCCATACCCGCCATCGCGATGAAACTCCTTCGATTCAACATATCCATGCCCTTTCGTCCACGTCGCTTGAGCCCAACCACCCACCCACCATAGCGACTGCCACGGCCACGATCAACAGGAACACGAAGCGCAGGCTGGTGATCGCCGCCTATCCAATTCGCCATCTCCTTGGAGAGCGCAGTGCGCCCCGTTTTCTCCCTTTTCCGTGCCAAGCGGCATCCTTATTGTAGAAGAGCACACAAACAGGTGGCATCTGAATGAACGACTCGGAGCTAGTGACGCGGATTCTGGCCGGAGAGGAACGCCGGTTCGCCGCCCTCGTCGAGCGCTACACCGGCTGCGTGTGGGCGGTCTGCTCGAGCTACATTGCCAACCGCGCCGACTGTGAGGACGTCGTGCAGGACGTGTTCGTCCGCGCCTACATGCGCCTGCGTACGCTCCGCGATCCCGTCGCGTTGGGACAATGGCTGGCCCAGATCGCGCGGCGCCGAAGTCTCGAACACCTGCGCGCCACATCCCGGCGCCGTTCGGCTATGCATCGCTACGAACAGCACGCTGGGAACGCGCCAGACTCCGAAGACGTTGGGGAGCGTACCGTGCGCCAAGACATGCACCGCGCGATTCTGGACCTCATGCAGGACTTGCCTCCCGCCACGCGCGAAGCCCTGCTCCTGTGCTACAGCGAGGGCTACTCCACATCCCAGGCCGCTGGGATTCTGGGCGTTTCACCCGACGCCGTGGCCAAGCGTCTTCGCTACGGCCGCAGACTGCTCCAGAACAAGGTCGCCACCGAGATTGAGCCCGCCCTCAAGACGCGCAAACACGAGAAGTCTCTCGCCGGAACCGTCATGGCCGCCGTGCCCTTGGGCAGCGCCCCCTGGCTGGGCTCAGCCGGCACGACCGCGACAGCAACCGCCACCATGGTCTCGAAACTGGGAACACTGGGAGGAATGGCCGTTATGACCAAGAAGATCGTGATCGGTGTGACCGCAGTGCTGGCACTGCTGGCGATGGGATACGCAATCAAAGACCGTCCGGGCGGCAACGAGCAAACGCGCGTAGCCGCCGAGGCCCCGAAACCGCCGGAGCAGCAGGCGGAACTGCCGAATAGCTCAGAGCCCCACCAGGAAGTCGCGGCGGAGCCCTCAGCACCGCCTGTAGCACCCGCCAAACCCGCGCCGCAGGCCCAGGC
>JAACEL010000608.1 GCA_011682535.1 Nitrospiraceae bacterium
GTCGACGCGCGGCCCGACGTGTTTGGCCACAACATCGAAACCGTCGAGCGGCTTCACCCGATGCTGCGTGACCGGTGCTACTCCTACGAGAAATCGCTCGATGTCCTGCGCACGGCCGCCGGACTCGACAACGGCATCATCATCAAGTCGGCCTTCATGGTGGGCCACGGCGAAACGGAGGACGAGGTCCGCGCGACGCTCGCCGATCTGCTCGATGCCAAGTGCGAGGCAGTCAGCATCGGGCAGTATCTGCGCTCCTCGAAGCTGGAGCGCCGCGTAGAAGAGTACATCACCCCGGAGCAGTTTGCGGCCTACCAGGCGATGGCCTACGACCTCGGGTTTGCGTTCGCCGTCGCCGGACCGTTCGTACGAAGCTCCTACCACTCCGAAGAGGCCCTCGGCGCGCGTGCCGCGACGACGTAACCTTTGGACGACCACCGGAGAATCCTTGATGAGATATGAAGTGAAATTGACCGACATGGGCGACGATACCTTCAAGAGCGGGATCGTGTCCATGTGGCTGGCCGATCTGGGCGCGGAACTCGACGAGGACGACGACTTGCTCGAGATGACCACCGACAAGGCCGCCTTCACCATCCCGTGTCCCAAGGACGGCATCCTGCTCGAACATTGCGTCCAGCCTGACCAGGCGATACAGGTGGGCGACGTCATCGCTATTCTCGACGTCCAGGAGTCAAACTCTTAGACGGTCTTTGACAGGCTGCCGCGGTTAAGGTAACGTACACCAACATCTTGAAATCGATACTGTTTGGAAAGGAAGAGGCATGGCTTGCGGGGTAGGCGTTATCGGTGCGGGAACAGTGGGCGGCGGCGTGGTCAAGACACTGTTGTCCAATCACGAACTCATTGCACAACAGACCGGGGTGGAGGTGGTCCTCACGCATGTGGCAGATCTGAACACGGAGTGCCTCAATGAGTTCGACCTCACGGGGGTGACGGTGGGCTCCGACGCCAAGGCCCTTATCGCCGATCCCAACGTTCAAGTCGTTTGCGAACTCATTGGCGGCTTCGAACCCGCCAAGACCTTCATCCTTGAGGCCTTGAACGCGGGTAAGAGCGTGGTCACCGCCAACAAGATGCTCTTGGCCTACCATGGCCCCGAGCTGTGCAAAGCGGCCGTTGACAACGGTGTCGAATTGCGTTACGAAGCCGCTGTCGCCGGCGGCATCCCGATCATCAAGGCCCTGCGCGAGGGTCTGTCCGCCAACCACATCAACGTGATCTACGGCATCCTCAACGGCACCTGCAACTATATTCTCAGCCGCATGACTTATGAAGGCCTCGAGTTCGAAGAAACCCTCGAACAGGCCGTCGCCATGGGGTTTGCCGAGACCCCGCCCGACCTCGACATCGAAGGCCACGACACGGCGCACAAGTGCCAGATTCTCACTTCGCTTGCATACTCCACTGAAATTGGTCTCGACGAGATTCCCGTCGAAGGGATCACCAAGATCACCCACGCCGACGTCGCCTACGCCCGCGAGATGGGCTACCTCATTAAGCTGCTCGCCGTTATCCGTGCCGTCGACGGCGAAATCGAAGCACGCGTTCAACCCACCCTCGTCCCTGAAGATCACCTGCTCGCCGCTGTACGCAACGAGTTCAACGCCGTCTATGTGCAGGGCGACATCGCCGACGCCACGCTGTATTACGGACGTGGCGCCGGCCGTATGCCGACGGCCAGCGCGGTCGTGGCCGATATCGTCGACATCGCACGCCGGGGCGACGCCCCTGCGCCGGCGCCGTTCGTCTACGGTCCGCGCCGTTCCCTGCGCGACACCGGACACCACGAGGGACGCTTCTACCTGCGTCTCACCACCGGGGACTGCCCTGGTGTGCTCGGCTCGATTTGCACCCTACTCGGCAACCACGGCGTCAGCATCGCCTCGTGCATTCAAAAAGAAGAACAGATCGACAACTTCGTGCATCTCATTCTCATGACACACGAGACCATCGAATCGGCGCTGCGCTCGGCGCTCGCGGAAATTGACGCGCTCGATTTCATCGGCGAAACGACCCATGTGCTTCGCGTACTCTAGTGTTCTTATCCCCCGCGAAGCGGGCAACGAATAATTGACGCCACCGACAAGAGTCAGCGTTACTGAGCCTGAAGCGCTCTTTGGAGTGCGCAAGCTTGCTTGCGCTTTCTATGAGGAGGCTCGCCTCCGACTTTTTAAGATCTTGCGTAACACAACATTACAAGCGTTGGTGCCGGGGAGCAAGCTCCCCTCGGAAGAAGCGGCAGCAAGCTACCGCACTCCACATTTAGCAAGCCACGCGACTTTTTCGGTGGCGTCATAGTTAGGTTTCCCAGGAGAAAGCAACCATGTCAAACCGCGGCCTGATTGAGCGCTATCGAGAGTACCTCCCCGTCACGGAGGCCACCCGGATCATCTCGCTGAATGAAGGCGGCACGCCACTCATTCCCGCTCCGAAACTGAGCGAAGCTATTCATCCCCGGCTCGAAATCTGGCTCAAGTTTGAGGGCCTCAACCCGACGGGTTCCTTCAAAGACCGCGGCATGACGATGGCCATCACCAAGGCCGTCGAAGACGGATTCGAGGGCGTCATGTGTGCTTCCACCGGAAACACCTCCGCTTCCGCCGCCGCCTATGCCGCGCGCGCCGGCATCCAGTGCGCCGTGATCATTCCCGAAGGCAAGATCGCCCTCGGCAAACTGTCTCAAGCCATGATCCATGGCGCCAAGGTGATCCAGATCAAAGGCAACTTCGACGACGCTCTCCGTCTTGTCCGAGAGAT
>JAACEL010000609.1 GCA_011682535.1 Nitrospiraceae bacterium
GGCCGACTGCGTCACACAACCTCGACGTAGCACCGCTACGCCTACAGTTGTGTTCTTTGCCGATCTTGTCCTCACTGGCGCATCTGCGTATCCATGATTTCTTAAACTGCTCTAGTGCAACAGGATGAGCGTCGCGGCCTCGTAGCACGCGGCGATGGCCAGCATGAACCCCGACAACAGCGCTCCCTGAGACACCACCTTCAGCGCGGTCAGCAGTTCCGGCACGAACTCGTTGCGGAACGTTCCCCGCAGGATGCGCAGCGGATACACCGCCACGACGAACGACGCCATGACATACGCCTCGAGTTCCAGCGTCATCGTCACGCTGTGATACACCAGCCCTCCCACGAACCCCGTCCACATCGGCGACATCGCGAACGCCACCGCCCCGAACGATAACGCCGTCTTTGCCACCCCCGCAAACGGGATCAATAGAGACGGCAGAATCGTCAGCAGGAGCGTGGCCACCACGTAGTTGTGCAAGAACGTGGCCGAAGCCGCGCGAAGAATGTTGCCACTGGCGTAAGCCGCGCCGATGTAGCCCAGACTACCGTCCGTGAACTCTTGCGCGAAGTAGCCCGTTAAGCGCATATTGGCCAGGGGATGGCGTAGCGCCAGCAGCAACATCGCGAAAAACACGCCCCATTGCAACAGGTGTAGCGACCAGAACAACACCGGGCGTGCCACCATCTCGTCGACGACCGCCCTGAATGGGTTCCATCGGCCCACCCACGTCTTCAGTATCAGATACTGCGCGATCGCGCCGCCCAACGCCACCAGTGCCAACCCCGCAACGGCCATCAGCGCCAAGCCGCCTGAGGTCCGTGTCGCGGCCCCCACGATTTCCGGCGGGTCATCCGCGTCGAAGAGATCGTCCCGCTCGCGAAGCAGGGCCTCGCCCTCCGGATGATACCACCCCCGAACCGCCCCGGTGTCCTCCCCGAACAACGCCCGTACCGACTCGTGGCTGGGCAGCACATACGAGAACGCCAGACCTCCCACGCCACGTTGCAGCCGCCCGACGACCTCGAACGTCTGTCCGCCCAATTCGAACGACTCGAACCGCGTGATGTCCCCCGCCAGCACTTCCCGCTTGCCCGCCTCCGGCAGGCGTCCCGAGGCCAGCGCGCGCGACAGCGTTTCCGCGGGGAACCCGCCGCACACCACCCGTTCGTTCTGGTCCAGCCCCATGTCCTCGATCAGCTTGTCGCCGCCCGGCGTTGTGCGTAGTTCACCCAGCAGCGGGCTTTTCTCCGGCAAAGAAGACTCCGGCAGGCGCAACGTGTCCACCGGGATGACGTTATCTTCCTCCCCCTCGGGGATGGCGGCGTTCAGCACAAGAAGCGCCTCGCCCCAGACCTGCGACGCCTCCCGGCGTTCCTCCTCCCGAGCGGTGTAGCGCAGTACTCCAACGCCGCACAGGAGGATCAGCAACGCGATAGCGAGCTTGGTCGCCGGGATGGTCTGAGGCTTCCGTGTAAAGGTGTTATCTTCGGGCACAGGTAGCGTCATATTAGGTTGGCTTTCGTTATAGCGCTCATTGCCACATCACCGCAGGCCGCCCTTTCAGGGCTGTTCTTCGTCGGGTCCTCATTCCCAAAATAGGGAAGCCCTGTAAGGGCGCCTTATTGCTCAGTCAATCCCAGACCTACCGCTTCTCAAGAATGGCGTGGTAGCGTCCCTCGTCGTTCGGTCCGATAACCTCGGCTTGTCGCCAAGGTGTGCCGACCAGGAGCCCCCGCATTTCACGGGGCGACACAAGCAAGTAGTCGAACCACGGTGTGCAGTAGGTCCAGTAGCGTATGCGAATACGCAACTGGCCCGGCATGCGCCCGCGCTTCCGGTTGCGCGCGTGGTACCGGAGATGGCACGGGTGCTTCGTACCATACGGGTTGGTGCTCGATGCGACGATTCGGGCGTTCGGCGACGTGATGGATGCGAGCCGGCGAAGCAACCACCGCGCCCGCGTCGCGTTGGCGACCAACCCGAAGTTATTGCCCAGCATGAGCACCGTGTCGAACGCGCCGAGGGCAGACGTCACCTGCGTGACCGATAGAACCCGGGCATGCTTGAGCCCTCGGCGTTTGCACACCCGGATCGCTTTGGGCGAAACGTCGATGCCCACCACATCGTGGCCCCTGTCCTGAAAGTGCAACGCGTGTCGCCCCGCCCCGCATCCGAGGTCCAGGACGCGTCCTTGCACGAATTCCGTGCAGGCCCGTTCCTGCTCGGGCCATTCAACATACTCCGACAAGTATTGCACCGGGCCGCACCCAGCCTCGACGAGTCCGTCGTCGCGTTCGACGACCCCGTCGGCGGAACGTCCCTCGAAATGGTCCCAAATCATCTCGCCAAAGGCATCTTCGTGTGGTTTCAACACGGTAGCGATTCCCCTCCTCGGAGACTTCTTGAGTTCTTCTCGCCAACAAACGCAGTGTCATGCAGAGTCGGCGTCCATGGCGGCGATCATCCGTTCCATCAACGCTGTGAAGAAGGCCTCCTGGTGCGGTCCGCACCAAGACATCAGGGCGATCTCATACTCGCTTCGCCCCTTCTCGTCCACGACCTGGCCGTAGTACTCGTCCGGGGAGATATAGCCCACATAGTCCCCGCTGAAGCTCGTCGTCCAGAGGTCGTAACCCTTTGCCTCCGCCCACTGTTTCCAGCGCACGCTGATCTCGCCCGAGAAATCCGCCGGAACGCCCACGAAGGCCACGTTGCCGACCCGGGCCGCCTGCATCCACGCATCCCGGTCGAGGCCCAGGAACCCCGC
>JAACEL010000188.1 GCA_011682535.1 Nitrospiraceae bacterium
TTCTACCACTGTTCCAAAGCCCAAGCCGAATACTGGTGCCGCAACTATGTCGAACGATTTGGCAAGCCATGCGTTGCGATACGCCCGCCGCTCATCATTAGGCTGGAGGACGAAGGGCGATTCGAGGCTCAACCCGCGGGCGACAAGCCAAGTCTGCACGAATACGTCGGCACCAGCGACCTCGTCGATGCGATTGCGCGTGCCCTCGACTACAACCCGCCCGGTGGCTTCGACCGGTTTCTGGTCCATGCCGCCGATCAGCGCAGCACCATGCCCAGCATGGAAATTGCGGAACGTTTCTTCCCTGGCATCCCGGCCGACGAGACGCTTCTGTCGCAGTGCGGCGGCTTCGGCGCGCTCGTCGACACATCGCACGCGCGGGAGCGTCTGGGTTGGTGTCCGCAATACCGCTGTAAACGCTAGTCAAAACCCGAAAGGCCTGAAGAAATACAACATGATCCGCGCTTTCATTTTTGACATGGACGGCACGCTGCTTGACACCGAAGCCCTTTGGGTCGAAGCCACCGAGGCCGCTCTGAACCAATGGGGCATCTCCGTTTCGCGGGAGGAAGTGCTCGATCTGGTATACGGCATCTCCGCCGCCGACATCCGGGACGATATTGCCCGACGCTACCCCCAGGTTGCCGAGGAACTCCCGGCCCTGATGGAATCGACCGTTGATCACTTCCATCGGATGCGCGAGAACCACGACCTACGCATCCCCTCGTCTGTCCAACTTCTCAAGGATTTGGCTGCCCGCTACCCCGTATGTATCGTGTCCGGTTCCGGGGCCAAGCACGTCGCGGAAGGCGTTGCCATGATGGCGCTCGACGGCGATCTCGAGTTCGCCTTGTCCAGCGCCGACTACCCGGACAACAAACCCAACCCCGCCTGCTACCGGATGGCGGCCGAACGGCTCGAGCTGCCGCCGGAAGCCTGCCTCGTATTCGAAGATTCGACGGCGGGAATCTTGGCCGCGAAAGGCGCCGGGATGCAGTGCGTCGCCCTCGCGCGAGACGGGCACCCCGCGCAAGATGTCTCCGCCGCCGACCTCGTACTCAGCGACCTGGCCCACTTTTCACTGGACGATTACCACGCGGCGCGCGCTTAATAGCCAGGCTACAGGCTGGCGATGTAGGTCTCGGCAGCCTCCTGAACGTTGTCCTGCGCCTTGAAGACCTCGCTCAAGCCCATTACCTCGAACACCTTGCGGCAGTAGCTGTGCAAGGCGCACACGCGCACGCCGCCGCCCGATTTTTTCAGTTGGTTGCGCGCATGCAACATGACGGACAGCACGGCGCTGGTGACGTACTCGACGTGGTGCAGATTGAGCAGCAGGTGGGCGCCGGGATTGGCTTCGATGAAAGCCGACACCGCGGCGTCGAGCGCGTCGACGTTCTGGGCATCGAGGCGTTTGGTGCCCTGCACCGTGCCGATGTGGATCTTGCCGTAGAGGTCGAACTGGATGATGTTTCCGGAAGTCATGCGTCACGCTCCCTCGGTTTCAGTATCGGCGGCCAGTGGCAAGGTTACGGCAACACGAAGAACACCATCGCGAAGAAATGACAGGTGCTGGCGCCCACGACGAACAGGTGCCAGATCGCGTGGTTGAACGGCAGGCGCTCCCACAAGTAGAACACGACGCCGAGGGTGTAGAGTAGGCCGCCCAAGCCAACCAGCACCATGCCGGGCAACGTAATCGCCTCGAGTGTGGGCTTGATCCCGACAACGCCCACCCATCCCATGGCGAGGTACAGGAGGATTGAGAGCTTTTCGAATCTGGGGAAGAAGGCCACCTTGAGGGCGATGCCGAACACCGCCAGGCCCCACACGATGCCAAACAACGTCCAACCCATCCCGCCGCGCACCGCCACCAGCATGAAGGGCGTGTAGGTGCCGGCAATCAGCAGGTAGATGGCCGCGTGGTCCAGCCGCCGGAAGAAATCCTTTACCCGCCGTGTCGGGATGCCGTGGTAAAGTGTCGACACGCTGTACAGGCACACCAGCGTGGCGCCGTAGATGCTGAACGACACAATGCGCCATGGGTCACCCTTCAGGCTCGCCAACACGACCAGTACGCTGAGTCCCGCGATACTCAGCGCGGCGGCAATGCCGTGCGTAACACTATTGGTGACTTCCTCGGCGCAGGAGTATCTGGCGCCGTCCGTACTGCTCATCGTAATCCTTCCGCTGCCCTGAAGGCAGGTTGGCATTGCTCCGTAAGCTGCTGTTCAATTATGCCACATGGCGCCGAAAACTGGCCAATCGCCACGCGGCTTCAGCGTGATTGGCGTAGTGCCTACATCTTCATCCGTTTGAAGACAAACTCCGGTACGTGACGGATGATCAGCATGATGTACCGCCAGAACCAAGGCACATAGGCCACGTTCTTGCGGTTGTGTATAGCCTTGTAGATGGCCTTGCCCGCTGCTTCGGGTGACATCACCAGGAACAGGCCCGGCAGACCGAACGACATCTTGGTGTCCATGAACCCGGGTTTGACGGTGGTGACGAAGACATCGGCGGGGAACAGGCGGTTGCGTAAGCCTTCGAGATATGCGTGCAGGCCGGCCTTGGCGGAACCGTAGATGTAGTTGCTCTGGCGTCCCCGGTCGCCTGCCACGGAGCCCAGCACGGCGATGAACCCGCTCCGGCGTTCCTCGAAATGCGCGGCAAACGGCTCGATCACGGCCACCGCCGCGGTGTAGTTGACGTCGATGGTGCGGTGGGCGACCGCGAAGCCGTCCTGTGCGGCCGCTTGCTCGTCCATGAATCCCGCGCAGAACACGATGCCGTCGATCGGGCCGTCCGCGCGCTCCTGGCAACGTTCCAACAACTGGGCGTGCTCCGTCAGATCGTCGGCCTCGAACGCGACCGTTTCGACAGGCGTTTCGTAGCGGACGCGCAGGTCGCTGGCCATGCGCTCGTTCGCGTCCATGTCGCGTGCGGCGAGGATGACGCCATGTCCCGCGCGTGCGAACTCGCCCGCGGTCGCTCGCGCGACGGACGACGTTGCGCCAACGACGACCACATTGCCTGCGTTGGCCGGGGCGTCATTCGTCATGGGTGTCTCCTTTGACGGGGGGCGTGATGCCCAATCGGCGCGACATCGTCGACGAGAACCGGTTGTCGGGGTCGAGGCGCGCCTTCACCGCGCGGAATGCGTCGAGTTTGGGATACATCGCGGCGAATGTCTTCGGCTGGGCCGACGCATCCTTGGCGCAATACAACCGTCCCCCATGTTCGAGCACCTCCCGGTCGAATTCGTGCAGCAGCGGGATCAACCCCTTGTGCATCGGGATGTCCAGGGTGAGGGTGTAGCCCTCGCTGGGGTACGAGAGCAGGCCGGGGCCCGCCGGGCCCAGACGCTTGAGTACCGCCAGGAACGACGCCCGGCCCGACCGGCTGATCCGTTCAAGCATGCGGACCAATCCCTGGGCTTCCTGGAAGGGGAACGTGGCCTGATACTGGCCGAAACCGTTCTTGCCATACATCCGGTTCCAGTGGTGAATGGCGTCGAGGGGGCAGAAATAGGAGTTGCAGTCGATGATTTTGCCGTGGGCGGTTCGATGCGCGGCGTAGAACACCGTGTTGAACGCGCGGATGCTCCAGGGATTGAGGGCGAACCCGGGGAAGTCGAACGGGACGCTCTTGCCGCGCTTGGGCTTGACCACCAGCGGATCGCGTCCCCGGGAGACCAACGCCTGCGCGGGCGCGTGGTTGGCCCGCATCAGCACCGACCGACCCAGGTGGGCACCCTTCGCCAGGCAGTCCACCCATGCCACCGTATACTTGTGGTTCTCGTCGGCCTCGGTGACCGCTTCAAGCGCGGCGTCGATGTTGGGCAGGCGGATGTGGTCGGCCACAACATAGGCGCTCTCAATGGGTTGCAGGCGTATACGCGCGGTCAGGATGAGGCCTGTCAAGCCAATCCCCCCCACCGTCGCCCAGAACACGTGGGCGTTCTGGTCACGCGAGCACGTCAGGACCTCGCCGTGCGCAGTGAGCAACTCGAAGCTCTCGACAAACTGGCTGAACGTGCCGTCTTGGTGGTGGTTCTTGCCGTGGACGTCGTTGGCAATAGCGCCGCCGACGGTGATGAACTTGGTGCCGGGCAGTACGGATGGGAAGAAGCCCCGCGGCATGAACACGCCGAGGATCTCGGCCAAGCTGACGCCCGCTTCGCATTCCAGCATCCCGGTTTCGGCGTCGAAGGCGATCATACGGTTGAGCCGGGAGTAGTCGATGACGGCTCCCCCGCCGTCGATGGCCGCGTCGCCGTAGCTGCGGCCCAAGCCGCGCGGAATGCAGTGGGGGTTGGCGGTGGACTGGATGATCCCGGCGAGTCCGCGGCGCTTTTCGGGACGGTAGACGCGGCATTCCTCGACAGGAAACCGCCCCCATCCCGAAAGGGGAAGCGTGGCGCAAGGCTCTTTGAACGCGTTATCCATTCGGCACACCCCGGCACTGCGTCAGGTGGGCCACATGGTAGTTTTGGGGCCATGGAATAGTCAAGAAAACGAATTGCCCATGCTCCGGCCGCCCCGAACGCCGGGTGGCGTATTGTGGCGCGCCCGAAGTACCGGATGATGCCTGAGTTACGCTCAGCCACACCGACACCGAACCGGTGAGTGTCGTGTTTGCATGGGTGCGAGGCTGAGCTTGCCCCGCGCGCCACGGCGGAGTTATCCGGCGATTCGGAGACCGCGAGCGTCTGTTGCGCGGGTCTCGGACGAACGATATAATGGCCGGCGTGCCTGTGGCCTCATGGGATCCGGCGGGAGACGAACCAAGCCGCGCATTCCGCGAAAACGCACAGGTGGTAGATCTGTCTGAATTGCGAGAGCATCCGGCTGGGGTGTCTATATACTTGGGCACCGCTCCCTCGACTGCGCGACTGGGCGGCGCCGAGCATTCACAGATCGTACCAGATTTGTTCTATTCTACTATGTGACGGCCAGGTACGCTATGCCCAACCGCGACGACAGCGATACGCTTATCCGGGTGGAGGGTCTGACGAAGACTTTCCACATGGGCGACACCGAAGTCAACGCGCTGCGGGGCGTGGCCTTCGAGATCGTAACCGGTTCATACGTGGCCATCATGGGGCCGTCGGGCTCAGGTAAGACCACGCTGCTGGATATCTTGGGCTGTCTGTCGCAGCCGACGTCCGGCACGTATTTCCTCAAGGGCATGAACGCTGGCGAGCAACCGGAGAGCCGTTTGGCCGAAATCCGAAACCATGAAATCGGGTTCGTGTTTCAGAACTTCAATCTCCTGCCGCGGGCAACCGCCCTGGTGAACGTGGAACTACCGCTCCTGTATGACGGCGTCCGCCGTAAGGAACGAATCGCTCGTGCGGAGGCCGCACTCGAGGCCGTGGGTCTGAGCGACCGCATGTATCACCGCCCCAATGAGTTGTCGGGTGGCCAACGCCAGCGGGTGGCGGTCGCCCGGGCGCTGGTCAACGGCCCGGCTATCCTGTTCGCGGACGAGCCGACGGGAAACCTCGATTCTCATAGCGGGGAGGGCATTTTGGCGTTGTTCGCCGAGTTGCACAAGAATGGAAACACGATTGTGACGGTTACCCACGAACGCGAGGTGGCAGAACACGCCCAGCGGATCATGAGCTTCCGCGATGGGCAACTGGTGAAGGACGAATGGCGAAACCCAACAGCAGCAAGGTGGGACGTACAATCTTTGGCTGGCTAGCCGCCGTGGCCGCCGCCGCGGCACTGGTCTATTATCTGGTGGCCATGCGCGAGGACGTGATCGAAGTGACCGCGATGACCCTTGAGCGCGGTCGTGTCGAGCAGACGGTGTCGGCAATTTCGGCGGGCACGGTGAAGCCGAGGATGGAATCCATGGTGGCCGCCAGCTACGTAGGCAAGGTGCTCAGGGTCCCTTTCAAGGAGGGCGACGCCGTCAAGAAGGGCGACGTGCTCGTCGAACTCGAGCACGCGGAACTGGATGCCCAGGTAGCCTTGGCCGAGGCCAACCTGCGGGTGGGCTTGTCGCGTCTTGAGCAGGCCAAGATGGCGGCCGCCATCTATGCGGACATCGCCCAGACACGCGTCAGCCAGACCAACGCCCAGCTCAAAACAGCCCAACTGGACTATGACCGCGTGCAGGCGTTGTCGCAGGAAAAGGCCATCTCCGACAGCGATTTCGACAAGGTGGCGTTGCTCTTGCAGGTGGCTCGCGAGACGAACGCGGCCGCCTTGGCCAGTCAGCGCGAGACGGAGGTGCGCCAGGAAGAGATTCGGTCCGCGGAAGCCGCCATCGAGCAGCTCGAGGCGGCCGTCACGCTCGCCAAGGAGACGCGCGAAAAGGCCTACGTGCGTGCGCCGTTCGACGGTGTGGTCGCGAAGGTTTTTGTTGATGTTGGCGAGGCGGTGGGCACGGGTCTGGGCATCGCCGGAACCGCCGGGCTGACCGCGGGCTCCGTCCCCAGTTCCGCGCTGGTGCAGCTCCTCCAGAATTCGGAGTTCTATGTGGAAGCGCCGTTCGACGAGGCGAACGCGTCGCAGGTCATGCCCGGCCAGACGGCCCGCATCGAATTGGACGCCTACCGCGACACGTACTTTTCGGGCACGGTGGAGTTCATCTCCCCGATCGTGTCGCTCAACATGGACCTCAGCCGAACGCTCGACATCGACGTACGGATCGAGGAAGGGCAAGAGAAGTTCGTCGCTGGCATGTCGGCGGATGTCATTCTGGTTTCGGCGGCCAAGGATGACGTGTTGTACATTCCGAGCGAAGCGCTGATCCGCGGCGAGACGGCTTACGTCGTAGAGAATGGCCGCGCTACGCGCCGTACCGTGGAAGCCGGCATCGGAAACTGGCGGACTCAGGAAGTGCTGAGCGGCCTCAGCGAGGGCGAGCAACTCATTACCTCGGTAACGATCAAGGACCTGAAAGAGGGTGTCAAGGTCCGGGTTGTGGAGAGTCTCGACTAGCGATGAGTCTCATCGAGTGCATACTGACGGCGCTACGGTCGTTGTCGCAGAACAAGGTGCGGGCATTCCTCACCACCCTCGGCGTTATCATCGGCGTGATGTCCGTCATCTTGCTTATCTCGCTAGGCGAAGCCGCCCGAGCCTACATCGAAAACGAATTCGCCGGCATGGGCAGCAACGTTCTCATCATCTCGCCGGGCAAGCAGGAAACGACGTCGGACATGATCGTCATCACGGCGGGCAGTTTCCGTAAGCTCACCTATGAGAATGCCCGCGAAATCGAGCGCAAGGCCTTCGGCGTAACAGGGGTGTCGGCCAACGTACTCGGCTCCGCCAAGGTGCGCTACGAGAATCGCCAGCGCGATTGTCTCGTCATCGGCGGCACCGAAGACCTCGCCAAGATCCGCCAGTTGCACACGCAAGTCGGCCGCTTCCTCACCGAACAGGACATCGACAAGAACAACAAAGTGTGCGTTATCGGCACCGAGGTCCGCCGCGAGCTGTTCGGCAACGGACCCGCCCTCCACAAAAAAATCGCCATCAACCGCCGCAAGCACATGGTAGTCGGCATCCTCGAAGAACGCGGCATGGTGCTGGGCATCAACCTCGACAATATCGCCATCATCCCTCTGCCCAGCGGTCAGCAGATGTTCCACGGCGGCGAGGATCAGTTGTTCGAGATCATCGTGTCCGCGCGCAGTCCCGAAGACCTCAAACCTGCCACTGAGTCCATCCGCGAGATCCTCACCGCGGCGCACGACTACACCGAAGACTTCACCATCACCGATCAGGACGGCCTGATCGGGTCGTTCAGCAAGATCTTCGACGTGTTGCGCTTCATGCTTGCGGGCATCGCCTGCATCTCGCTGCTGGTCGGCGGCATCGGCATCATGAACATCATGCTCGTATCCGTGCGCGAACGAACCCGCGAAGTCGGCGTTCGCAAGGCCGTCGGCGCCAAACGCAAAGATATCGGCCTCCAGTTCGTCATCGAAGCCGTCACCCTGAGCGTGTTCGGCGGCATGATTGGCGTGAGCATCGCGTGGGGGGTCACACTGCTTCTGCGCATCCTCTACCCGTCCCTGCCCATCGGCCTGTCGACCTGGTCCGTGGCCATGGCGTTCACCTTCAGCCTGTCCGTCGGCGTATTCTTCGGCGTCTACCCTGCCGTCAAAGCCGCCAGCGTCGATCCGGTCGAGGCCCTGCGGTACGAGTAGTGCGAGACGGGTTTTCCGGGCGAGCGGAGAAACGGGCTGGTGTGGGGTTCCGACGCATCCAAGCACACCGCTAGCGCGACTCTGCGTCGAACGGCGGGATCTGATCCACGCTCTCTCTGATATCTTCCGCGCAGACAAATCCGACCACCACGCTCTGGCCCATCCCCCCGCTTGAGGCGCCCTTGATCGCGCGATATACGCCGATGCCGATGAACTTCCCATCGAGCGTGAAGGCTGGCGAACACAGAACGGCGTGCGAAAGATGTAGACCAACGAGGAAGAAATCGCGGGGTTTGCGCATGACGGTTTCAACGCGCTCGATCATCACGGAGGGCGCCCGGCGGGTGACCTGGCCCAGGCGCGCCAGGATGACGATCTCGTCGAGCAGCTCCGGTTTGTCCGAATCGTCGAGGTCCACGTAAGGAAACGGCTTGTCCGGTTTCTTGACGGGCCGGATGAATGCCAGATCCAGATCGTCGTCGCGCAACACGACCTCCGCCGGGATCTCCTCCTCATCTTCGAGCAGGATTTTCAGGCTGACAATCTTCGATGTCATCTTGCCGCTGGCGCCGCGTGTCTTTTCGATCAGACGTGTCGGTTCCAAGGCCCCCAACGACAAGACCGTCAAGCCGCTCGGGCCGATCACGGTGCCGTTGGAGTCCA
>JAACEL010000610.1 GCA_011682535.1 Nitrospiraceae bacterium
CCGGATCCTGGGGATCGGGCCACGCGCCCTGGGCGCTTGAGATCGGTGAGGCTATCGGCGGCGAGCCAGAGCTTCGCGCCCTGTGCGATCGCGCGCATGACCTTGGAATGAAAATCGTCCTCTGGTCGAGCCCTGCACATCTATCGAACTCGTCTGGGCTCCTTCAGGAACACCCGGATTGGATCGCATGGCGCCGCAACGGCACTCCCGCTGACTACGACTGGGGCGACATCACCGGTACGAGTCTTCGAAGCGGCTACTACGACTATGCGGTCGATCGGTATCGGCACTTAAGGGAGGCAACCGGATTCGGCGGCATTTGGCTCGACTCATTCTTGACCTTCGGCGTGACGACTGACTTTCGGGAGGCGCAACCGCGCCCACAGCTCGACCGGGTTCTCCAGCTCGAGCGTGAACTTGTCAAGATGGGCGTGACGGAGATCCATTTGGAAGGATGCGGACCCTTCGGCCTCTCGACCTGTGGCTATCCCGCCGAACCCTACGAATACGGGAACCTCGTGGATCGGCTCAAGGCTATTGGGCGGGCTCAGCGCATTAGGGGTCGCGAATACGGTCTCTACCGTTATCTGGCTGACAACCTGGTCGAGCCCGGTTCCTATTACCGCGCCCTCGCGGCGAAGGGCGCCATTGGCGTGTTCAACCTCCGGGTAATCGACCGCATGGACGCGAAGGACCGCAGGCAGATTGTACAGGCGAATCGTGACTACGTGCGCGTCGTCGACAGAATGGAACGTCGGCAGCTCATCGGCAGCCCAAAGACATGGAACGGTGTTGCGTGGACACGTTCGGGGGCACGCGAGAGAATACTCTTCGCCTTCGGTCGCTTTCACTACCCGCCGGGTGATGGAGCGCGAATCGAGGATATCACTAGCGGGGTTTCGAACAGGGCGCCGCGGACGTTCCTGACGGAGCCGTGGCACACGTATGTGATTCACTGATTTGGGGAAGCCCGAAACTAGTTTACCACGCTTAGTACTGAACAATCAGTTACTGTCCGACTTTACCCCCTGCCTGCTCGCGGGCTGTTGATTTAATACACCGCCTACCGCGCCACTCGAATTGGGGGTTATGCGAAGGCTGGATCAAGAATATGTTAGGGCATCGGCGGGATTTTTGATACAGGACGATAATTCCATTTCGCGGGCGAAAGAGACGGAACGCCATGGCAACGATGGATTACTGGGCCGAGGCACCCATGAATCGGGAGCAGATGGCCCTGTTTTCTCCCACGCTGGATTCGGTGATCAGTGAGGACGACCCGGTCAGGCTGGTGGATGAAGTGCTGGCAGGCATCGACTGGTCCTCGTGGGAAGGCGAATACCACGGTAAGCGTGGCCAGCCGCCAATTCACCCTCGGCAGATTGCGGGGGCCATTCTTTACGGCATGTATCGTGGGATTCGCAGCAGCCGGAAGCTGGAAGAGTCCTGCTGCTATCGTCTTGATTTTCTCTGGCTGGTGGAGGGCCGCCAGATCGACCATACCACGTTTTGCAAGTTTCGCACCCGGTTTGGCGATTCGCTGAAAGACCTCTTCAAACAGATCGGGCGAGTGGCCATGTCGTTGGGTCTGATCCGCCTTTTGGAGGTGGGGTTTGACGGCACCCGGGTCAAGGCCAACAACAGCCGTTACGCGACCCGCACCGCCAAGACCCTAGCAGAGAAGCTGGCGGCGTTGGACGAGTTGTTTGATCAGATGCTCTCTGAAATCGAGGTCAACGACAAGGCGGAAACGCAGCAAACGTTTGATGGCCAGGAGGATTCACCCACCCGACTGCCGGAGTCGCTGGCGGATTTGCAGCAACGCCGGGAGCAAATTCGCGCGGCGTTGGATCAGGCCCAGGCCGCCGACGAGGCCCGTCGCAAAAAGCAAGGCACGAATCCCGAGAAGAACCCGGCTCAAGTTCCCACCACCGACCCGGAGTCCCGGGTGATGCCCAACAAGGAGGGCGGCTACGCTCCCAACTACACACCTACGGCCAGCACCGATGGCCATCGCGGATTCATCGTGGATTGTGAAGTAACTTCCGAAGTCAACGAAGGTAACTTGGCGGTGCCGTCGGTGGATCGCATCGAAGAGACGTTTGGCGAGAAGCCAGAGAGATTTCTCACCGACGCGGGCAACAACAGCGGCCACATCATGGCGGAAATGGAAGATCGCGAGGTGGAGTTTTACGCTCCGGCCAAGTCAAGCCAACCTGAGGAAGGAAACCCGGCGAAGCGTGATGTCCCGACGGAACCGGTTGCCCAAACGGAGTGGCCCAAGCTGCCCCGCAATAACCGAGGCCAATTGGATAAGACGTGTTTCGTGTACGTCGCCGGCGAGGATCGGTACTACTGTCCACAAGGCCAGGCGATGCCGTTTGCGAAGAGCAAATCAGAGACTCGCGGTGGAGTGAGAGTAAACCTGCGCGTCTATCGTTGTGCCAACTGTTGCGGTTGCGCGTTGGCCGGAGATTGTCTCTCACCCAAAAGCAAACATGGGCGTACGATCACCCGTGACGAGTATCAAGAAGTCCGGGAGCGGACGGCAGCCCGGATGGCGAGCGACGAGGGGCGAACGGTTTACAATCAGCGTCCTCGAATCGCGGAAACGACGTTTGGGTTCATGAAGATGGCCATGGGGATTCGCCAGTTCTTGCTACGCGGCCTGGAGAAGGTGAAAACCGAGTGGCTTTGGGCGTGTACGGCGTTCAATCTCGGGAAACTTGCCAGAGAGTTAGGGCGATTGCGCGCTGAGTTTTCAAGG
>JAACEL010000189.1 GCA_011682535.1 Nitrospiraceae bacterium
GAAAGCGACCCAGACACAGGTGGTGGAGTCGACGGTTGCGATGACGATGTCGTCGGACATGGCCACCATTTCTTCGTCGTTGAGGTCGAGGATGCGCGCTTGGGCGGGTGTGCAAACCAAACCTGCGAGCAGCAACAGAACGGCGAGCGTGGCGGCGCCCTTGCGGTAGCGGTAGAGTGCGATCACGAGAAGTCCTCCCAGAGCGATGACGGCGGCCAAGGCGCGCATGTCGGCAAGGATCCAGTCGGACGCTCTGGCCGCGGTACGCGCACCGGCCATCGCGCGTGGGTGGTCGATCAGGAAGCGGGCCAAGCCGGGGGCCACGCGGTAATAGGCGTCGACACAGGCTGTGCCCACGGCGGACTTGAGCAGGACGTCGTCGCGCAGTCTGCGCAGCGCGGAGGGGGTCTGGCTGGCGCCGCCCAGGCTGGCGATGACGACGTTGAGCGGGCACACGTCGTTAGGGTCGCCGAACATTGGGCGCAACGCGGGCAGCATGGTGGGCAGGGTTTTACCGCTATCCACGCTCACGACGGCGCTGCGGTCGCGGTCGAAAACGAGGGGCGTGCCGACATCGTGTTTGGCGATGTCGAACTCGTTACCGGCCTCGTGGAACACTTCGGAGGGGAAGAACGGATCGAGGGGTGTGAGGCCGTTGTCGATGCTGCCAAAATACTCGTTGATGTCATAGCCGGTGGCGGGCGCCTGCCGCTCGTAGGAGGTGTCGTTGAGCGGGTTGCAGGTCAGGGTATAGGTCGCCCGGAATGGGGGGCCGCCAGCTTCGATGACCTTCGACAGACCGATCAGGTCGAAGTAGCCGCCCATGAGGGGCTGGCTCTGGTAGAGACCGCTGAGGGTGCTGAACAGGGGCACGCGCGGGGTGAGATCGTCGTTGTCGGTGTCGCACCAGGCGACGATGTGAGCCGCGGTGATGGGAGCGGATGGAAAATTGGCGCGCGTCTGGGTGCGGGCCTCGTGCGAGATGGTGAAGAACCCATCCTGGCTGCCGCGGGGGTACATGTAGGAGAGTCCGGCGATATCGTCGGGGGCGAGGGTGGCGCCGCCCTCGGTGTACCCCCCGAGGCCGTCGTCAAAGAGGAAGACAATGGGGAACATGGTAGGCGTGGCGCCGACGCGCCGAAGCAGGGCGGAGCTGTCGCGCAGCGATACGGCAGGGCCTTCGACTAGAGCGGTGCTGCCGAAGAATTCGATGACGGCGAGGTTGTTGAGCGGCGTATGGCCAAGGCCGACGAAATGGCCGATCTCGTGCACCAGGGTTCCGAGGAGGTCGTACTCGGGATCTTCGCCGGGGACGGCGGGACGGTGCGTTGAGCCGCCGATCACGATGTCGGCTTCGAGGATCTGCCAGGGGGTAACCTGGAGCTGGATCGGCATACCGGGCACGTCGATCATGAAGTCCGTGTCGTCAACGGACCAGGTGATGTAGGTAATGCCGAGCGCGCCGGCGGGCAAGCCGGCGCTGTAAGGGTCGTCGACGGCGTCCATGGCGATGTAGTTGATGAGATCGACGACTCCGGAACCGACGCCAAGGGGATCTTGGTTGACCCCCATTTGCTGGAAGCCAACGGCGGCGGTGGGCACGTCTTGCCAGACGTCGAAGGCCTCGCGAATGGTATCTATTTCGTCGTCGGTGAAACCATAGTCTCCACCTTCGACCATGTACTCAACGCCTTCGTTCGGTCCGGAGATGTCGCCGTCGTTGTTCGCGTCGTTCATGGAGGCCCAGGACCATCGAATGAGATGGAGCTTCTGGGATTCGTCGATGGCGCCATAGGGGATAAACGCATGGGCGGTCGTCTGGATACCGACCAGCAGGCACAGCGAAAGGCCCGCCGCTACAACGATCCGAAGTTTCGCGCTCACCAATGAGACTCCTTTCCTATTGCGCGCACTGACTGCTTCAGTGCCAAACGCAATGCGTATACGCTTGCTGCCGCCTTGCCACAAGCACACGTTGCCGCGCACCCTGTATTTCGTCAGCGCTTGTTGCTAAGAGTCCGCGGGCCCGCGCCCGGACCGGCGGTCCGTGCGTGGACGCGCGTAGGCCACGTTTCGCCGGGTCGCCAACACCAGGCCAAGGATACCGAACAGAATGATCGCAGGCCGCTGGATCATCCAGGCCACGGGGGTCAGCACCATCCGAACCGCCGACGCCAGCACGGTGTGCCGGGCGACTTGGTCGGCCAGCGCCGGGCTCACCGTGTAATAGGCCTCAACCAGCGCCGTGCCCACCGCGGTCTTCAGCAGCACGGTATCGCGGAACTCGCGGAACACGTGGAGCTGGCCCGCGAGTGGTGAACCGTAGGCCGCGGTCGCGATGAAGCAGGGCCGGGCCGGCGGGTTGATATAGTAGAAGCCTTCGACGAGGATGTCCTCGGCGGACTTGGTGGTCCCGGGCTCGAGGTTGCGCACGATCACGTCGAGGGGGCCGGTGGATGACATACCGCCAAACGGGAAGTCGGCCTCGATCGATTTGCCGTCGGCGGCCACGCTGCGGATCGGCATGATGGTCTTACCGAAGAGCACCTGGATGTCGGGCGCTTGGCTGAAATTCGACCCTGTGACACGAATCGGGAAGTCGGCCTGACCGCCGCGGTTGGGCGTGACCGCGGAGATCTTAGGCGTCATCCCGTCAACAACGCCGACGATGCTGAACAGGTCGTCGCGGCTGCGTTCTTCATCGCGAATCGGATTGCGCACGATAAGGATTGCCGGATCGACCGGCGCCGTGCCCGCTACGTTGCGAATGGTCACGTCGATGGCCGTGTCGATGGAGCTGTTGACGGTCACGTCGTAACCCGACAGCACGACGACGGGGCCGGTGCCGAATCCGGAACCGCGGATAACGAAGCCGAATCCGTCGGGCGAGAGCACGGCGGCGGGCAACTCCGTCTGCGAAACGGATTCGATGACAACCGAGTAGGGCCCGATGATCGGCTCGATAGCCGTGACGGCGAGCGTCGAGCGTTTCTGGCTGGACGAACTACGCACCCAGTCGTAACCGCTGGCATCGGGCTCCTGCTTGGCCTTGAAGCCCTCCATGAAGTAGTAGAGGGGCGGCTCCTTGAAGTAGGTGATGAACCCGAGCGCGCGCGAACCCCAGGGGAACTCGGCAAACAGGTCGGCATCGAGCGACGGGGAAGCGCCGATGCGCGGATACGTGAAAGTATCCGGGTCGGGTTCGGTCGGCGTGTTCGGACCCCAGGCGATGATCGCGGCCATGAAGACGGTGTCTTCGGGCATCTTGTTGGACGCGCGGACCACGACGAAGAAATCCGGACCCTCGTCGGCGTCCCCGGGGCGGATACCAAAGGTGTGTGGCACCGCCTGCCGCAGGCGGAGCTGGTCTTCAAGTGGCATTGGCCAGTTGTCGGTACCCGGCGAGGAGAACACGAACTGCACTTGGTTGTCGGGTTCGCCAGCCTCGCCGATCCGCAAGGGCGGTCCGTCGAGGATCAACGGGAGGTCGATGTCCGGATCGAAGATTCCGTTCCGGTTATTGGGATCGTTGTCGTTGTCGCGATACAGAGCCACGCCACTGACCGTCTGGTCGGCGCTCAGGGGCAGGAAGTCGCGCGACATGTTGAACGTGCTCGTCAACTGCTTGGCGCCCCCTTCGCCCTCGAGCACGGAACCGTCGTAGAACTCGACGACAACCTGTTCGAGGAAGGTCGGATCTTGGACGATGGCCCAGGCGCCGTCGCGTGGCTCGCCACTGAGCAGGAACAACTGGGTGGCGGTGTTCGCGGTGATCTGATAGGGCTCGTAGTGGCGGTCGAGGAGGAAGCAATCCACCAGGGCGTTAGGCTCCCATGTGGCGCCCGCGACGGTGAAGGACTTGTCCTGCCCCACGCCGGCATCGCCGGAGTCGATGGTCTTGCTCTGGCCACCGGTGGAGATGTCGAGGCCGAGCACCGGCAGCGCGTGACCGCCCGTAACGATCTTGGCTGGGCGCGCCGTCATGTCGGCGATGCGCACGGGAACGTTGGCCTCGAGCGCGTCGTGCCCGAGAAAGTCCTGCATGATACCTTCCTCGGGGTTGGTCTTGAGGAACGCGCTGGGGCTGCTGGGGCGTTTAGGCACGAACTGCACGCCAGCGAGGGCATCAGCCCCTGAGCGCGCGGGCAGAGTGGCCGGCACGAGCGCGCGGAACTGCTCGAAGCGCGAAAGGTTCTCGGAGGTGCGGATCACCAGGAAGAGATCGTCGCCCAGGTTGCCCGGGTCGATGGCCTTCGCAGGGCCGGCCTTGGCGCTGCCGCTCACCGCGGCGGCGTCAACGAGGTCCGGGGTGAAACCGGAGCGGACAGCAGCCGGATCGGGCGGCTCACTCTGGCCCGATTTCGCTTCGAAGTCAAGCAGGGCGAAACCGGATACGCTGTCGGTCGTCGGCAGTACCCAGCTTTCCTTGAAGATGAATTCGAGCACCCAGGCGTTGTCGGCCGTCGTGACGGCGCCGTCCCCGTCGAGGTCGTCGGCGATCCCGTCGCCGTCGAGGTCGATCGGCTCAGCCGATCGGCTCCACTCGAGGTGGTCGATCGGGACGGCTTCGTCGAGTCCGAGCAGCAGACCGGGCACGCCTTCCAGCGGAGAATCGAGGAAGACGCCGTCGCCGTCGGTGTCCTCGTAGATGAGCACACCGGAATCGGGGTCGACACCGTCGGGGTCGAGTTCACGCAGATCATCGGGGCTGAAATCGGGTCCCCAGATTGCGACGGTGATCTTGTCGAGCTTCATCTGACTGACCCGGTTGGTCTGGAGATCGTCGGCGCCGACGAGATTGAACCCGAGCATCGCCGTGGGCGGACTGTCGAGGTCGATGTGCTGCTTGAGGATACGCGCACGGCGGTTGGCTTGATCCCAATCGGAGATGCGCGGGTACTCGCCCGGCGCCAACGTGGCCGGCCAGGTGCCCAAGGTGGGCAGACTGGGCTGCGCCGGCGGTTCGGGGAACACGGTGGAGCGTGGCCCGTGCGGCAGCGCGTCGGCGTCGGAATTGAAAAACGGCGCGGTCTCGAACGGAGATTGTCCTGGATAGGACATGTCGTCGACGCGGAAGGTGAAATCGTTGATGGTGAAGGTGTACCACCACAGCCATCCTTGGACACCCACGCTGTGCCTGTCGTAGAACTGGTCTTGCAGCAGGCCGAGCGGGTCGAGCCAGTAATCAAACCAGAACGTGTAACCGCCGAGGAAAGGGAGCCTGCCGGCGGTACCCACGAGAGTCACACCAGGAGGCGGAATGCGAACGCCAAAGCCACCGGAGCCATAGTAGATCTCGTTGCTCTTGGCATAGCGGCTGTTGCTCTCGTAGGTCAGCACGTAGTCGTGAACTTCGATACCGGTCCGGATGGACTTGGTGTTGTTGGCATTGAGTGTACGTTGCGGCCACCAAGGCTCGTCGAGACCCCAACGCTGGTCGTCCTGCCAGCCACCATCGCCGAAGAACGACAGGCCGTCGATATCGGGAATTTGGCTATCGACGTAGATGCCGCCGTCCCATCCACCGCGGGTAGTGTTATACCGGCGTGGTTCGATGAAGCACTTGAAGTCGGCGCCGGGCGTCATGCCGACACCATCGCCGGCCACGAGACTAATGTCCTGATAACCGCTATCGGGACGTACCACCACAAAGTAGTCCGGCGTGTAGAGACTCTCGGCGGCGCCGGTGGGCACGTGGGTCACGTAGCCGTCGGGAGAATCATTCGAGAAGCGCCGCCGGTCGCCCCACAGACGGATCTTGAGTTTCCACCACGGATCGCCGCCACCCGGCGGGAAGGGCACATATTCCCACCACGGGGGCGGGCCCATCACGTCGCGCAGGTCGAAATCGTAGTCGAAGTCGGCGAACCAGTTGTAGTCCGGATCCATCGGGTAGTCGACGAAATCGACGCCACCGGTGGCGGACTGCGTAGGCGGATCGAACAGGCCGTTACCATTGGTGTCGTGATAGATCCAGGCGCCGTTGAAAGCGTAGTCTCTGCCGGACGCGTGGTTGACGGGCACGACGAACGGCAGGTGGGTGACGTCCTCGAGGGCCTCGGGTGCGTTGAAACCGCCGTTTCCGGGAGCCCCATACGGGTCGCCGCCGATATCGGTGAAGACCACGTTGACCTCTCTGAGCATCGTGATGCGGACCGGATCGTCGGCATCGTCGTCCTCGAAAAAGACCCAGCGGTGCTCGTTTTCGCCCGGGAGGTAGGGCGGGGCCACCGAGTGCAGGTTGATGCCGATGGGGGCGATCCAGTTCTCAAGCGCGGCCAGTTGACGCACCGACACGTATTCACCCGTGACGAAATTGAAGAACTGACCGGCCACGTCCCACCGGGGGCGGCTATGCTCGGCCATCGGCGTATACAGATGGTTGGGCCAGTGCCAGGCATTGACGAACCGGTTGATAAACGAGGCCTGCGGTCCGCCCGTGAGATCCCAAACGGCGAAGCTCGAAGAGTAACCGGTGCCGACTTCATCCAGCTGTTCGCCGTCGTAGAAGTTGGGCGAGTAGGTGTCACTCGGCGCACCCTCGTCGTCGACAGGGAACGGGTACATGCGGGCGGCGTTGACCTCATAGCTCATGGTAAGGCCGGCGCGCCAGGTGGCGGAAGTCCGCACGGCGACGATGTAGGAACGGCCGCCGTCAGGCGCGCCGGTAGTGACGGGGAACTGCGGGTCGTCAAGGGTTCCGTCGCCCACAAAGTCGAGTTCGTAGCGCAAGAAGCCCTGGCTAGCAAATTGCAGCGTTCCCAGCGGTGCGCCGGAGTTGTCCCAGTAGTAGAGAGCCGCATCGCGCCAGTCGAGCACGCCGGTGCGATCGTCGGCAGCGCCGCCCTCTTCGAATAAGGCAAATTCGAGGAGGTCGGATTGGTCGGGGCCCCAGATGTTGTCGTAGCCGAGGTCTTCGCTGCTGCGCTCGTCGTCGATGATGGTATAGGTGAGGGTCTCGAGGATGCGCCGTGCGGGTTCGTCCGCGGAATCCCAGACCATGTTGAAGTGGAACAGGGGCACCCAGTCGGTCAAGGGCAACAGGCCGTTCTGGTCGAGTGCCAGGATGCCGTCGTCAATCGTGATGGAGGCCGTAGGCTCACCTTCGCCCTCACCTTCGCCCTCGCCTTCACCCTCGCCCTCGCCTTCGCCTTCACCCTCCCCCTCGCCACCGGCTGGCCGCACGACGACATAGTCGTCGCGGGTATAGGTGTCGACCGTGTCGTCCTCGAAGGTGACGCTGAGGGTCACGTCGTAGGTGCCGTCCTGGATGTAGACGTGGGTGGGGTTCTGCTCGATGGACGTGCCATTGTCGCCGAAAGACCAGAAATAGGAGACCGCTCCATTGCCCTCGGCCTCGATGGTCTGGTCGGTGAAGACAACCTGCAACGGCTGGGTGCCGTCGAGGGGCGCACCGATGAAATCGGCGAAGGGCACGTCGAGGATATGGATGTAGCCGACCTTCTGTTCGGAGGCTTCTATGCCTTGAGAGTCGGTGACGCTCATGGTGACGGTGTAGACACCGGCGCTGGCATAGGCGTAGGTCACCTCCGCCCCGGCGCTCGAAGTCTGACCATCGCCGAAATCCCACAGGTAGTCGGTGACGTTGCCGGTCGCCAGGCTGGTGAAGACGATCGGGTCGTTGGGCGCGCGCCGGGTGAAGTTGGCTACGAAGTCAACCGTCGGCGGCGCTTCGGAGATGATCGAGTAGGTCCGGACGGCCTTGTTGGCACTGGTACGAATCCAGTAACGGTAGTTGTTGGCGTCCTGGCTGTGGTCCACTTCCACCGTCGGCACGATCCGGCGTTCATCCTGGTCATACGTCCAGTAGTTGTACTCCTGCGGATTACGGAAGAAGGTAATGAACCCAATCGCGCGGGAGCCCCACGGGTACTCGGTGAATTTTTCGTACTCGTTGGCGTTGACGCCGGCGGGTAGCGGGTACGGGTGCAGGAACTGGTCGGGGTCGGGCTCGGTCGGGGTATTGCGGCCCCAAGACACGATGCCGAGCGAGAAGTCGTCGCCGGCGCTCATATTGCGGGTCGCGCGAATCACCACGAAAAAGTCGGGGCCATATTCGGGGTCGCTGGGCGCGGAACCGAAGCTGTCGTAGATCCACTGGCGCCGGCGCGGCTGGGTGTTGAGCGGCGTGGGCGCGGAATCGTTCGGACCCAGATCCCCGGCGGCGTAGTCGTCCGTACCGGGCGTGGAGAACACGAACCGGACCTGCGAGGGCTGGCCGGCCAACGTGACGAACGCGGGTTGCTGATCGAGCGCGACGGGGATGTCGATCTCGGGATCGAACACGCCGTTGTTGTTGAGCGGATCCCAATCATTGTCGCGGTAGATGGCCATGCCGCTGACCTTGCGGAGAGCGGGTTCGGCGTTGTACGGATCCTCGAAATCAAGCGGCAACAGGTCTTCGGTCAGAATGAAGTCACCCTTCCTGCTGTCGTCGTAGACCTCGACCACGAGAAGCTCGAGGAAGGAAGGATCGCGCACGACTTTCCAACTGCCGTCGCGCGGGGCGCCACTGCGGAAGGTCAGCGTGTTGCCCGCGGCGGCGGTGATCTCATAGGCCTCGATGCTCTTGGAATCGGCCGCCATGGCAATCAGCCAGTCGCCAACGGCCTCGTTGGTCCAGGTCTTGCCGGGTGTATTGAACGAGTTGGCCGACATGGCCACACCGTTTTCACCGGAAGCGATGAGAGCGTCTTCGCGATTGGTGGAGGCGTCGAGACCCAGCACGGCCAGCGGCAGTCCGCCGGGCTTGATGCTTTGGTCACTGGTGGTGAGATTGACGACGTCGCACGGCAC
>JAACEL010000190.1 GCA_011682535.1 Nitrospiraceae bacterium
GCGGTGCCGTCTTGAGCAGGTTCGCCACCATTCGGGCGAGTTGATCGTCCGGTTCTCTTCCGGGGTTACACGGGAAACCGTGGCCGGTATGAAGGGACTCTCGATGGTTGTCGACGAAGAGACCGCCCGTCCGGACGAGGGCGCGTATCATGCCGCGGATCTCGAAGGATTCGTGGTGCGCGCAAACGATGGTACGCGTCTCGGAAACGTGGTGTGTGTATACGCGAGCGGCCTAAGTGAAGCAATTGAGATTGAGAAGACGGATGGCGGAACGATGCTTCTACCTGTGATTGAACAGGTCATCGAGTCCGTCGACCTTGAACAGGGCGTCATCGTCGTAGGTGACGTGGCGCCGTATGTAGTTGAAGATGCGGATTGACATCCTGACGATCTTCCCCGAGATCATCGAGGGAGCGCTGAAAGCCAGCCTCCTCGGCAAAGCCATCGAGGAAGGCGTGATGGAAGTATCGGTCACCGACATCCGCGAGTTTGCCACGGATCGCCATCGCACGGTGGATGACGCTCCTTATGGCGGCGGCGCGGGGATGGTGATGAAGTGCGGGCCGTTGTTCGCGGCGATCGAGAGCCTGAAGCCGCGCAATTCGCTGGAGCGCGTGGTGCTGTTGTCCCCGCAGGGACGGCGGCTCGACCAGACGGTCGTGCGTGAGTTGGCGTCCGTGCCCGACTTCGTGCTGATCTGCGGCCGCTACGAGGGCGTGGACGACCGGGTGCGTACGGGTCTGTGCACCGACGAGATCTCGGTGGGCGACTATGTGTTGAGCGGTGGCGAGCTGCCGGCGCTGGTGATCGTGGAGGCGGTCAGCCGGATGCTTCCGGGAGTCATTGGGAATTGGGAGTCGGTGACAACCGACTCGTTCTATGGAGGCGTCTTCGGTCCGCCGCAGTTTACGCGGCCACCGGAGTTTCGTGGCGTTTCGGCGCCGGAGGTGTTGTTGTCAGGTAACCACGCGGCGATTCGCCGGTGGCGGCGAAAGGAAGCGTTGCGCGCAACGCGTGAGCGCAGGCCGGAATTACTGTCGGCTTGCACTGAGGAAGACCGGACGCTTCTTGCCGAGTTGGATCGGGAAGAAGCTGAACGCGAAAGGGAGATAGAATCGTGAAAGCAGTCGTAGCAGAATATACCAAAGCCCACCAGAAACCCGTCGAAGAACTCCCTGAGTTCCACGTGGGCGACACCGTGCGCGTTCATTTTCAGATCGTTGAAGGCGAGAAGAAACGTATCCAGGTGTTCGAGGGCGTGGTGGTGGCGCGCAAGCGGGGAGAGACCGCGATGGGCATGTTTACCGTTCGCCGCGTGTCGTTTGGCGAAGGTGTCGAGCGCGTGTTCCCGCTGCATTCGCCGCGTGTCAAGAAGGTGGAAGTGACGCGCGAAGGCCGTGTGCGCCGCTCTAAGCTATACTACCTGCGTGAACGCTCGGGTAAGGCGGCGCGCGTGAAGGCGCTGGGCCGCGGGGCCAAGCGGCCCTCGCGCAGGACGAAAGCGCAGGCGGCTGCGGCGGTCGAGACTCCAAAAAACCCTGAGGCCGCGTCCGAAGCGGCGGAGTCCTCCACGGAAGAATAGTGGTTTGCAAAGTGCTATGATGGGGCGGGCTTTGTCCGCCTCGTTTTTCGTTTCTGGCGTCATTGCCGACGGAGTCGTGGTTTGAGTTCAGCCGCATCGCTTGACAACAAGACACTGGCAGAATTGCGGGGCCTTGTTTCTCAGGGGCCGCCGTATTCCCCTTCGCTGCTGGAGAGACTGGCGCGCGATGAGCGCGCCGGGGCTCGGGCGTTGCATGCGGCCTGTCTGCGCGCGCAGGCGCGGGCGCGGGCTGAGCGTGAGCGCACCGAGTCGATGCTGCAATTTGAACGTGAGGCCGTCAGCAATGGCTTTGTCCGGGTGGCGGGAGTCGACGAGGCGGGCCGTGGGCCGCTGGCAGGTCCTATCGTGGCCGCGGCCGTGGTGTTGTCGGGCTCCGTGCCGGGGCTGGACGACTCCAAGCGGCTGACGGCTGGGCGGCGCGAGGAGTTGTTTGAGGCACTGCACGCCGGAGACCATGCCATTGGCTTGGCGGTCATCGCCCCTGACGTGATCGACTGGCACGGTATCCAGTCGGCCAACTATATGGCCATGGTCCAGGCGGCATCCGCGTTGGAGCCGCAACCGGACTTCCTGTTGGTGGATGGCTTTGTCATTCGTGGATGTCCCTTCCCGCAGAAGAAGCTGGTGAAGGGCGATCGGCGTAGCGCGTCGATCGCGGCGGCCAGTATCGTGGCCAAGGTGACGCGCGATCGGATCATGATGGAGATTGACCGGCGTCATCCCGGTTACGGCTTCGGCGCTCACAAGGGCTATGGCACGCGTGAGCATCTGGATGCGATTGCGCAGTTGGGGCCGTGCCCGGTGCACAGGAAGAGCTTTGCTCCCTTGGCGGGGGCGGGTACAACGGGGCTATTGTTCGAATGAGATATTTCTGGAAGATGTGGCGGGGTACGCTGGCGGTGGTCGTCAGCGTGGGTTTTATTGCGTGTCTGAACTGTTGCGTGAGTACGGCGCCTGACGGCGGGGATGACGGTGAGACGATTGCTCACCAGGGCGGCGCTTCGGAGATCTCGAAGCAGGGCCGGGCCATCAATCACTACCTCAAGGCGATCGTGCTCGAGCGCCGGGGTGAATACCTGCGGGCGATCGAGGAGATGCGCGACGCCGCGGACATTGCGCCGGAGTCGCCAACGCTCACGTTGAAGCTGGTCCGGGCGTATGTGGGGGAACAGGATTTCGAGAGTGCGCTGGTGATGACGGAACGGGCGGTCGAGCAACTGCCGGATAACGCGAACCTGTGGATCGTGCTGGGCGAGATCTACCACCATTTCGATCGCTACGATGACGCAGTGGACGCGTTCAAGAAGGCCATCGAATTGGAACCGGGCAATATCCTTGGTTACGGGTCGCTGCTGGCCGTCGAAGAGAGCGTCAACGACTTGGTTGCCGCCATCGACATCTACCGCCGCTTGTTGGCCCTGACCCCGAACGCGGCTGGGCTGCACTTCCAGTTGGGGCTGTCGTTGGCGCGGATGAACGACTCGGACGGTGCGCGCGACGCGCTGGAACGGGCGTTGTCGCTCAACCCAAACTTACTTCGTGCCCGTTATCTGCTGGGGATCATCCTTTTGGAAGAGGGCGAGAACGAGGCCGCGATCCGCCAGTTCCAGGCCTACCTGGAGCGCGCACAGGATGACGTGCGCGTGCGGGAAAACCTTGCGGCCGCGCTAGCCCGCACGGGGCGCTACGCACGCGCCGTGGAGCAGTTGCGGAAGATTGTCGAGGGCAGCGACGGCGAGGCGCGCCATCACATCGAACTGATGTACCTGTTGCTGAAGACGCGTGCGTACCGCACGGTGGACGAATATGCGCCGCCGATGGGCGCACCGATCCTTAGTACATTTCTGTCCGCGGTGGCCCGCCGTGGCAGGCAGGAGGCCTACCGGCCTCTCGTCGAGTCGCTGGACGACGTGGACGGCGACCTGGACGCGGAGTGCGTGGCGTTCCTCAACGATCTGCTGTACCTGTTTGGCGCTGACCAGGTGGGTAGCCTGTTCATCGGCGCAATCGAGTCGTTCAAAGCCGAAGGAATTGCGTCGAAGACGCTGGAACTGCTGCTGGGCCGAACGCTGATGGGTCTGGACCGCAATGAGGAGGCGGCCGGTGTTCTGGAAGCTGCGCTGGTGTTGTATGGTTCCGATCCGTTTATCCACTACTACTTGGCCACCATTTATGAGGGTTTGGATGCGTTTGACGATACGGTGAAGCATCTCAAAGCCTACCTCGAGATCCGGCCCGACGACCCCGACGTTCTCAATTTTCTGGGGTATCTGTATGCGGAACACAACGTCCATCTCGACGAGGCGGAGGATCTGCTGAAGAAGGCGTTGGAGATCGATCCGGAGAGCGGGTTTTATCTGGATAGCCTGGGGTGGGTGTACTACCGCAAGGGCGACGCGGCGAGGGCTATTGACTACATCAAGCGGGCGATACTGGCGATGGACTCGGATGACGCCGAACTGCGGGACCATCTGGGTGACGCTTATCTACTGCAAGGCAACGTGGAGAAGGCGCTGGGTGAGTGGGAACGCGCGCGCCGCCTGGACCCGGAGTTGGAAGGGATCGAGGAGAAACTGCGCGAGCACGGTGGTGACGGAACAGGCGGGGAAGCGAAGTAGGGACATGGCGTGGGCTTGCCTTTCTGGGATGGCGCGCTGGGCTGGCTGGTCGACTGAACACGAACAGGAGGAAGAACGGGATGAAGCGTTTGGGGTGGTCGTGCATGGTCATGGCGCTGGTGTTGACCTGGGGGTGCATTGGCAGCGCTCAGTACACCCGGCACCTGCAACACGCCAGTAGACTGCAACGTTCCAGCGACCCTGTACAGGGCGACTGGATGGGCACCTACAAAGACGAGGACGGGAAACACCCGTTGTTCGCGCAGATGATCGCGCTGGGCGATGGGGCCTACCGGATAAACCTGCTGGCGGCGTTCGACGAACCGGAACCTCCGCTAGTTGTTTTGAACGCCAACATGATGGATGCGGCGATCGACCTGGAGGGAGAGGCCACGTCCGGGCCGCTACGCGGCACCCACTGGACGGGCATCATTGAGCGTGTGTTCATGGAAGGCACTTTCGAGGGCGAGAAATCCGGCACCTTCAAACTCAAACAGGTCAAGCGGTCCTCACCGACCGTGGGGGCTACGCCAAGCGGGGTGGTGCGCTTGTTCGATGGCGAGAATGCCGACGAGTGGGTCCATCCCGTGCGGAACCCGTGGACCTTGGACCTGTTGAAGACGGTGGGAGGGGACAAACGCGTGGCCTACCTGCGTACCTGGATCCATGCGGCACAAAGTGGGGCGGCCACGCTGGAATTGGGTTCGGACGACGGTGTCAAGGTATGGATGAACGGCGAAGTGGTTCACGCCAACAATACGTCACGTGGTGTGTCGCCTGGCGAAGACAAAGTGCCGGTATCGCTCAACGGCGGCTGGAATGAGTTGATGCTCAAGGTGACTCAGGGGACGGGCGATTGGGCCGCGTGTGTGCGGTTGGGCGATTCCCAAGGCGGGATCCCGGCTGGGATCCGCTCTGCCATGCAGCAAGGCGCTGTTAAAAAGGCGGCGCCATTGGAGGCCACGAAGGGATACCTCATGGCGTGGGAACTGAGCGCGCCCTATTCGTTCGAGGACCGCGGGCCGCGGGGATTGTTCGACTGCGTGTTCCCGCCCGAGGCGGCGTTTGCCCCGGCGGGCGATGACGCACCGCAAGTGCACGGCGAACTCGTGCCTTGGGTTCCGCTGCCGCGGGAGGCGGAGGGCCCGCAGCCTTGCCGATGGCAGTTGTTGGACAACTCGGCGATGGAAGTGCGTGGGGGTGGCATCGTCTCGAAGCGCAAGTTTCGAGACCATAAGATTCATGTCGAGTTTCGTCTGCCCTTCATGCCCAAGGCGCGCGAGCAGGCGCGGGGAAATAGCGGGGTCTACGTACAAGGCCGCTATGAGATCCAGATCCTCGACTCTTACGGAATGCCGCCAAAAGACAATGAGTGTGGCGGGATCTACAAGGTGTCCGGACCGCGCGTCAACATGTGCGCCCCGCCCCTGCAGTGGCAGACGTACGACATCACCTTCCGTGCGGCACGATTCGACGGCACGGGTAAGAAGACGGAGAACGCCCGTATTTCCGTCATGCACAACGGCGTGCCGATTCACGAAGACTTAGTCTTGCCGGGGCCGACCGCGGGGTGCTTGGACACCAACGAGAGCGAACCGGGGGGACTCTACCTGCAGGATCACGGCAACCCCGTATGGTTCCGCAATATCTGGGTGCTCGAGATGGACAAGGACAGGGGATAGGCGGTGCCTGCATAGCGGCAAACGGCCATGGCCAGACTGCTCGTCCCGAACGTACTGACGCCGATCTCGATCGGCTGTGGAATGGATCTACCAGGTGAAGTGAATGGATGCGATGCCCCCCGCAGGAACGGAGACGGGGATGTGGCCTTTTTCGTCAAGGCGCACGGGTTTCAGTTCTTGCTCGTTCAGGTCGCACAGATAGGCGGATTTCACATCACACGCGGTCACAATGCTATCGGTGGCGGGTTTGTCCGCGGGGTTCCAGAGGCGGATCACTCCTCCCTCGCCGCAAGCGGCCGGCTTGATGGCCGTGACGATAGCGCTGCATTCTTCCAGGTGGATGAAGGAGTATTCCGCCGGGAGTTCCGCGGCGCCGTGCGCATAGACCGGCGTTTGCGCCTGTGCCACGAGACGCGCTGCCACTGTGGGGTCGAATTCCCCCAGGAAGGGCCACAGGTAGTACTCAAACTCCAGTTCGCCGAGCAACTCGCCATCGGGTTCGCCATTCGTGTGGACCGTCTGCCAGGTCGAGCGGAATAGGGTCAGCGCCAGGGAACGGTCGGGGGTTTGCAGGACTTCGTACTCGTGCAAGCCGAAGGGGGCCAGGATGGCGAGACCGCCCAGTTCCTGGTCATCCTGGACGCCGAAGAACGAGGTGAAAGCCTTTTCCGGGCTGATGCGTTCTTGCCAGGTGGCGGTCTCGGGTGGGATGGGGATGTCTCGCTGGACTACGGCGAAGGGCGTGTCCGCGAAGGATGTGTCCGTGGCGACGTGGGTGGGGAAGAGGGCACGGAAGCGGTGGTCCATGCTTGGGTTCTCGATGCGCGTTCGCACGCGCAGGCAGGGCAGGTCTTTCTCGACGTACAGACGGTCGGTAAGGCGCAGCGTCGAGCGGTTCTCATCCCGCCACTTGGTCTTACGGTCCATCTTCGACGGAAGGTCGAATTCGCGCTCAATGCGGAAGACCGTTCGAAGGGGCCCGTCCTCCTCGATGGCGGTCATGACGTGCGTGCCGGGACCGCGATAGACAATGTCGTTGACGAGCTTGCCATACGTCCAGCCGTCACCCGCGTCGCCGCAATCTTCATACTGGAAGAGATCCCCGTACTGGTGTCCCACAAACTCGCCGCTCAGCATGACGGTGCCGTCGGGGTTCACCTCGAGGGTGATCTCGCCGTTCGATGCCGACATCGGGCCGGTCATCAGCGTGCCGAAATTGCGGGTGGCCTCGTGGGTCGTTTCGACGCGGAATCCCGTCATGCCGCAGGGGGGGAGGTCCAACTCCACCGCGAGATGGTAGAGGTCCGCGCCGCGCGGGGTTGTGCGTCCGTCGGGTTTGAGAGCCTTGTGGCTGGTTCCGTGTACGATCGCGCTCAGTTGGAAGGGGATGCGTTCGCCACCCGGGGCGACGAGGTTGAACTTGTTGATGCGCTCGCCGGTTGCCAGGCCGTCAATATAGTTTGTGGCCCAGTCCGTGGGGAAGGGGATCGCCAACTCGGTGACGCCAGTGCGCCGGAAGGGCAGCGTGTTATGGACCACGACGTTCTGGAGGGCGCCGTCTGCGATGTCGGCGTTGCCCAGGGAGGCCACCGCGCGCCGGATGAAGCCGTCGGCGATCAAGTCAGCTTGGTCGAAACGGTAGACCATGTCGCGATGCACCTGGTCGATGCTGCAACCGCAGATGGAATCGTGCGGGTGGTTGCGCAGCAGGTACTCCCAAGCCTTGTCGAGGTAGCTGAGAATCGGCGTGCCGCCCCGCATCAGGCTGAACAGCGCCAGTGGTTCGGCGCTGCGTTCGAGCAACGCCTGGCTCTGGTCATTGCGTTGTTTGATGGGGTAGCGGGAGGAAATGGTGTGGACGATGAGATATTGTCCCGCGCGGCCCGGAACCCGCAGGGGCTCGCGCAATTCGCCGGTGCGTTCAGGAAATGCGCCGGCATGCTTGAGCATCTCGTCGGCGTAGTCCTCCAACGAGCCCCAGACGAATTCGATGCCGGGGTACTGCTCCACCAGCTTATCGAAGATAGTCAGCGTTTGGGGGTCGGGCACGTCGTGGTCGATTGCGTCGAGCATCAGGACGAGGGGCGTGTCGGAACGGGCGGTCTCGGACTTCAAGTAGGATTCGAAGTGCTCCTTGACGCTCTCGTCCGACAGATCTTCCTTCTTGATCGGGGTGCGGGCCAGGAAGTTGAACGGCGCGTAGCTTCCGGCGTCCATCAACTTGTGCGTGGGCATGCGGCTACCGTCTGGGGCGACCCAGTTGAAGTGGGCGGGATAGTTTTCGTCTTGCGTGCCGCGCCAGCAGATGCCGGCCTTCATGCCGAAGCCGTTCATGATCATGGGAAGCGCGGCGATGTGGCCGAACTGGTCGGGGGTGTAGCCGAACATCATGGGTTCGAAACCCATGTCGCGGCACGCGCGCATGCCCATCATGAGATTGCGAATGAAGCTTTCGCCGGAGACGAGCCACTCGTCTGGCAGGTCGTACCAGGGCCCGGCGATCAGGCGGCGCTGCTGGAGGAGGGCGATGAGGCGCTCGCGTTTCTCGGGGCGGATCTCGAGGTAGTCTTGCAGCATCACGGCCTGGCCGTCCAAGTGGAAACAGAGGTACTTCGGCTCGCGCTCAAGCAGGTCGATGAGGTCATCGATCAATTCCACGAGCCACATCCGAAACTCCTGGAAGGGCTCGTACCATTCGCGGTCCCAATGCGTGCCGACACAGTAAAATGCTTTCATTGCAATTCCTCGATTTTGGACCAGGGACATGGAGGGAAGTCTACGCATTAACCGCGTGCCATTCAACCGCGCCACGCGCACCCAAATCGTCTCGTAAGCATTTGGACAGGGCTTGGCCCGTGGGATTGGGCCCAGCGAGATTTTTCGCTGGGGCGGCCACA
>JAACEL010000016.1 GCA_011682535.1 Nitrospiraceae bacterium
GCATGCTATAGGGCGTCTGATCACGCGCGAACTCGAGCGCACGACCTTCTACCGCGACAAGGTGCCGCGTTGCGTCAAACAGGCCCTCGTGTTCCTGTTCGTGTGCTTCTGCTGGGTCTTCTTCCGTGCCGACAACTTCGGGGACGCGTGCCTGATTATCAAGCGTATCGCAACGACCGGCTGGTCCGACCCCGCCTGTCCGTTGGTGATGCTCGGCCTGGTCGGCTCCATCTGGCTGTACCAGTTTCTCTACGAATCCCGCGCACGGCGCGTGCTCGAATGGCCCCCGCTACGCGTGACGATGGTGGTGGCCATGCTGCTGTTCATCGCGCTATGGGGCTCGTCGAGCAATCAAGCCTTCATCTACTTCCAGTTCTAGGGGTCCGGCCGGGCTCTCAGGACTGCCTGGCCGAGCGTAACCCACGCGGGACCGGGTACTTCGGGCGCGCCACAATACGCCACCCGGCATTCGGGGTGCGGCCATTTGTTGCGCCTTTTGCCATGGGTATGGTAGTCTTTGCGGGTTTTCCGCAAGGAAATCCGATCGATCACTTTACAGCACTTATTGAGGATCACTAACGGTTCTTCCGGGAGGTCATTCGCATCATGCTGCATTGGATGCGCAAGCACATGAGGTGGATCCTGATCATCATTATGATCATGGTCATTCCTGCGTTCGTTGTCTGGGGCGGTTTCCGCAAGGGTAGCGGCAAAAGCAAACGCGAGCGCAAGGCCCAGGAGGTGGTTGCGACGGTCGGGTCGTATCCGATTGCGGCGGCCGCGTTTCGGCGCCGGCTGAACGACGAGGCCAGCCGCCGCGCGAAGTACGGTGGGGAACGTCCCACCTACAAGCAAATGGCTCTCGACGGCACGGCCGAGCGCGTATTGGATACACTCATCGACTCCGTCCTCCTGGAGATCGAAGCCGACAAAGCCGGGTTCAACTTCGACAATGACTACCTGTCTGAACGCCTCAAGGAAGACCCGTCGTTCCAGGACGAAAACGGCGAGTTCGACCCGGCCGTGTGGAACCAGTGGGTCAGTTCGCAGGAAAACGCCAACTGGAACGCTATCTACGCCGACGTCAGCAACCGTCTGTCGCGCGAGATGCTGCTCAAGCAAGTGATGGCTCCCGCGCGTGTCACCGATAGCGAGATTCGCGAGCAGTTCATCGAGAACTACACGAAGCTGCAGATCCGTTCGGTGGCCGTCGATCCGGAGATCGAACCCACCGAGGACAAGATTCAGGCGCAGTACGACGAGAACCCGACGCGCTACGAGCGCCCTGAGCAGCGCACGGTTGAGTATGTGACCGTGCCGCTCACGCCGCCGCGTCCGCCGTTGGCCGACCAACTGGTCGAGCGTCTGCGCGCGGGCGAAGACTTCGCCGAACTGGCCAAGGAACATTCCGATGACGTCCTCGCGCGGCAAGGCGGCGACATGGGTTGGATGAAGGAGCGCGAGAATGCGCCGGCCAACCTGGCGGCGTTGTTCAAGCTGCCCGTCGGCGCCGTCAGCGATCCGATCCAGGCCGGCGGTGTGTACTACATCTATGCCGTCGATGAAGAGAAGATCGACGAGGAGTCGGGCGAGCGTAGCGTGAAGGCGCGCCAGATCGTGCTCAAGCCCGCGCTCGACGAAGCAGAGAAGAAAGCCCGGGAAGAACAGGCCGACCGGATCGTGGCCAAAGCCAAGGAAACGGGCGACCTGGCCGTAGCGGCGGCGGACGCCGGCCTGACGGTCAAGACGGTTAGTGGCGTGTCGATCGAGAGTATGGAACTCGATGGTATTCCGCGTACCGACGTGTACGCCTTGCGTGGCGGCCTCGTGGCGCTGGCGGAAGGCGAGATCTCCGAGGCCCTCGCCGGGCGCGAGAACCTCTACATTGCCAAGGTCACCGCCGTCGCACCCGCCGTCTTGCAGCCCCTCGAAGATGTCCGCGATAAGGTCGCCAAAGACGCAAGCGACGCGATCCGCCGAACGCCCGAACGCCGTGAAGAGGTCCGGAGTCTCGCCCAGAAAGTCCTCGACCAATCGGGTTCGCTCGAAGACGCCCTGAAGAAGTTCCCCGAACTGGGCCTCGATATCAAAGAGAGCAAAGAGTTCAAGCGCACCGATTGGCTGTTCGCAGACGGTGTCCAGGCGCAAACCTCTGAGATCTTCGCCGCGCTGGAGGGCAAAGAACCGGGCGTGTTAGCGGGCCCGGTTAGCGGGTTTGGCGGACAGGCCTACCTGGTGGAGTTGGTCAAGCGTATCCCGCCGTCCGAGGAGGATTGGGAGAGCGAGTGGCCTGAGCAGGAAAAGCAACTGCGCGACCGCGCCCTCTCCGCCAAGAGAAACATGCTGGTAATGGACTACCTGGCCGCGTTGCGTGAGGGCGCCGGACGCGACAACCCGGTTTTGCGCAATTGGGCGGCCATCAACGATATCCTTGGCATTGGGCCGGAGCCTGAAGAGGCTGCCGCGGATGACGAGGGTGGAGAGGCCGCCGCCGTGGATGACGGGGCCGAAGAGACAGCCCCGGAGGAACCCGCGGCCGGCGAGCCACCTGCGGACAAGACCATCCCGGAGGAACCCGCGGCCGAGTAGGCGCGGCCGATCAAGCAGGCCGGGTCAGACTCAGTCCGCGCGTTCCAGAGCCGTGTTGATGCTCGATACCACCGAGGTGTCGTAGCCTTCGAGCGCGTCGGCGATCCTCACCGCTTCTCGTTTGTCCTTGCACACGCCGAACAACGTCGGTCCACTGCCACTCATGGCCGCCGCCAAACATCCAAGCCCCAATAGCTTGCCCTTCGCTTCGGCCAGGTGCGGGTGATCGGCGAATACCGGCGCCTCCATGCGGTTGAAGAGCAATTGCGTCCAGCCCTTTTCGCCCAGTTGCCGGATCGCACGGCGAAATGAGCGCGTCCGCCCGGCGAAGCGCTTCTCCATCGAGCATTTCAGCTTTGGACTGGAGTACACTCGGCTGGCGCTCACAGCGAGGCGCGGGTGGATCAGGACAAACCAAGTCTGCGCCAGGGGAGGCAGTGCGGTCAGTTCTTCGCCGCGCCGTGTGGCGGCGGCTGTTCCGCCGAGGGTGCAGTAGGGCACGTCGGAGCCCAGCTCCAATGCGAGGGCGCGGATCCGCGCGGGAGGCAGCTTCAGATCCCACAGCGTGTTGAGGGCGACGAGGGTGGAGGCCGCGTTTCCCGAACCGCCGGCGAGGCCCGCCGCGATGGGGATCCGCTTCTCCAGGTGAATCCGTGCGCCCAATCGGCAACCTGTGTGTTCCTTGAGCAGCGTGGCGGCCTGATGAACGAGATTGGATTCGCCCGAATCGAGATCGGGGGTGGAGCATTCGAGTGTGATGCGCGAGCGGCGTTCCTCGAACGACAGTGTGTCCGACAGATCGATGGTCTGAAAGATCGTCTCGATGTCGTGGTAGCCGTCGCGGCGTTTGTCGACCACGTCCAGGTAGAGATTGATCTTCGCGAAGGAGCGGTAGCAGATTTCGCTTGGCACACGGTGTCCTCTAGTAGTTCCTTGAACGCAGTATGGAAATCAGCAACGCGACGCCCAGCACGCCCGCGATGATGAACAGGGCCAAGCCGACGCGGCTGGCGCCGGTTCCCGCGCGGATCAGCAGACTCGACCCGACGATGAGCGAGCCCGTGATTACACCGAACGCGATCCGGTTGCTGGCGCGGTCGACGGTGGCGGTAAGGTGATCGAGGCCGTCGTGTTTGTGTTGGAACTTCAGGCGGCCCCGGCGCAGCATGCGTAGCAGGTGGTCCAGATCGCCGGGCAGGCGGCGGCCCAGCTTGATGAGCGACGCGATGCCTTCCTGAGCCTCGCCCAACAGGCGGAGGGGGGAGTAGCGGGTAGTCACCAGGCGCTTGATGTAGGGCTGGATGATGGGAAGCATGTCCATGTGCGGGTCGAGCTGGTGGGCGACCGACTCGATGGTGGCCAGCGCCTTGAGGAGCAACGAGAACCGGGGCGCGAGTTGCAGGTGGCTATGGCGGAGAATCTCCACCATTCGCTCGATGCCGTCGCCCACGCGTCCGCCGCCCACGATGGCCTGGGCCTCGAAGGCGATATAGCTGGCGACTTCATGCTCGAGCGCTTGGCGGGACTCCGGCTCGCCGGTGGTCAGCATGAGCAGCGCGTCGACGCACGCCTCGGCGTTCTCGCGAAACACGGCATAGAGCAGATCGGCCAGCACCGCCGCGTCCGTTCCCTCCAAGTGTCCCGCCATTCCGTAATCGAGAAACGCGATCTGGTTGTTGCGGGTGATCAGGATGTTGCCCGGGTGCGGGTCGGCGTGAAACAGGCGGAACTCGAATACCTGGCGGCACACGCTCTGACACCCGATCGCGGCGATTACCTTCGGGTCGCATTGCCGGTCGGCGTAATGTTCCAGGGCGTCGAGGCGCACGCCGTCCACCCAGTCCATCGTGAGTACACGTTTGGCGGACAAGTCGCGGTAGGCGAGCGGCACGAACACCTCCGGCGTGTCGGCGAAGTTGGTACGGAACCGCTCGATGACGCGTGCCTCGACCTCGAAATCCAGTTCGCGCTCGATCGAGCGGGCGAACTCGATGACCACGCCCACAGGGTCGAACCACGCGCTCTCCTCGACGTGCTCGGACACCCAGTCGGCAATCAGACGGATGAGGCGCAAGTCCGAGTCGATTACGCGGCGTGCGCCCGGCCGCTGTATCTTGACCGCGACCGGTTCCCCGGTTTTCAAGACCGCGCGGTAGACTTGGCTGAGAGAGGCCGCTGCTATCGCCTCCGGCTCGAACTGCGCAAAGAGGTCGTCGGCGGCGCCCCCCAGTTCCTCTTCGAGCACGGGCGCTATTTGCTCGAAAGGCAGGGCCGTGACGTGGTCCTGGAGCTGGCTGAGTGCCTGGCACACCTGATTGCCCATGACGTCCGGGCGCGTACTGAGAATCTGGCCTAGCTTGACGAAGGTCGGACCCAGCTCCGTCAAGGCCGCGCGCAGGCGCTGCCCAGCCGTTTCGGGCGGGCCCTTGGGCGCTTCGAGTAGATGCATACTGCGCAGGAGCTTGGTCGGGAGGCCTTCATGGAGTTTCGCGCGCTGCACGAGGTCGGCGAACCCATGCCTGACGAGAACTTGCACGACTTCAGCGAGACGAACTACGTCGCCGACACGTTTGGCTAACGTCAGCACTGTCGTTTCTCCTGTTCTCGTTCCGTCGCAAGCTTAGCTTGCGATCTCCGCCCCGCGAAGTCAAGAAGCCGCCGCTCAATTGCGGATGAATTCAAGATCAAACGGCGTTGATACGCCGGCTTTCACCGAAAACGTAGCCCGATCCGTGACGTCCTTCTTGCGGATCGAGCCCCCTGCAGCCTTGCCCGACTTTAGCGTCCAACCCGGCGGGATGGCGACATAGGCGGTGGCGCTTTTCAAATGGCGCCCTTGGAACAAGCCCGTCAACGTGCCGCCTCCGGATCCCGGCGTCCAGGTCACATGTTTCAGATCCCCCAGCAGCAGATCCAGACCGCCCGACGCACCCAGCAGAATGGGGTGATCGCTTTGCGGGGCTGCGCCGTAGATCGTGATCGTGTCCGAAGCAGGCGCCGTCTTCTCCTCCGCTGCCAGGAACGCGCCATTGTCCGCTCGCCATACGCGCACGTCACGGCCGCCGCGTGCTTCAACTTCCGTCCTACCCCACGGGCGCGCGCCTGGGAATGAGACGACCGCATCGCCCAGCGGTTCGCCGTCCTGATCGCTCACGGGGATCTGCCATATCCTGGGTGCGCGTTGCGTGGCGTCGACCGGGCGTCCGGTGAAGCGCGGCAGCGCCAGCAGGCGTCCCAGGTCTCTACGCTGAGCGGTGGTCGCGCTGCCCGCGAATTCGATGGGGCCATTGAAAAAGCGCATGGCGGCCAGCAGCGCCGGGTCGAGCGGCTCACGTCCCAGCACGGCAAGGCGGATCGGCCCGGGTACGACGCCATACTCCGCCATTCGGCTCGAGGCCGCCGCGGCCTCGAGCCACTGGAGGGCTTCGGGGGCCAGCGTTGCCGAGGCCGACGGCAGGACCGGCTGGCCGTCCGCGGCTTCGCTCATGACGGCAAAGGCCAACATATCGGCCTGGACTCTGGTCATATTGAAGTACTTCAGCACGGCATCCGGTATATCCGAGGGGTGGATAACCCAAAAATCGAAGCCCCAGCCTGCGGTCTTGCTCATGCGTTCGACGGCAAACTTGCGCCCTTTGGGGGTGGCAAGGTTTGCCCACGTCCGGCCGTCGGGGGAGGTGGCGGTGAAGGCCGCATCACCGCCTGTGACCAGCAAGGGGTCGACGGTCAGGCCCGCTTTTATGCCCAAGGCGTCCAGCGTCTGCGCCACCTTGCTCATGTTTCTTGGGTAGCGGGGCACGGCGCCCGCCAACGATCCGGGCCGGCCTTCCCACGCATTCGGCACCAGCGCGTACGACACGCCAGCGCTCCGCCAGTCGCCCGCGGCTTTGTACAGGGCCACGGCGCCTTGCTGGCTGTCGATCGTCACCCAGGACAGGGGCGCCTCGCTGTTCGCTTCCGGCCGGGGACGCAGGCTCGTCACCCAGCCGTGGAACATGTCCAACTCGGAGGGTTTTAGGGTGCCCATGCACACCCAGACGGGGTCCGAGGCGAGTTTCTCCCCGGGACCGATGCGCAACGCGGGCGTATACCGGCAAGCAATCTCCCCCTGCCACGCGTCGCCGCTACGTTGGAACAGAGCGGCGGGCTCGGCGACGCCCAGCGGCAGCAAACCCACCGCGAACGACAGATCGTGCGCGGGGTCGCTGACGATGGTCAGCAACGGCGGCGCATCGGGCGTAAACACCGGGAACGATCCGCGTGCGGAGACGTGCCGCGAACCTGCGCTAGCCTGGCCGCTGAGGCCATGGATGCCGGCTGGGCCCACCTGCGCCGGGGTAATCTTCGCGATCTCCACCGGTGAATCGCCCGTGTTGGTCACGCTCAGTTGGAGGAGGAAGAACGGCCAGTTCTTGTGCGTCGTGACGGTGTGACGCACCACCAGCCCGTCCTTTGGAGGAAACTCCGCCCAAAAGCGGGTGCCTCCGCCGTACTCGTCCGAGAAGGGTTCCCGTCCGGCTTCACCCTTGCCCAGATCGGTCGAGCGCAGTGCCGTTCCATCCGCGAAGGTGATGAGGAAGGACGCATCGTCGATCACTTGCCCCACGCCTTCGGCCGTCAGGCGCCACTCACCCTCCTCGATGCTGAATTCAAGCGCTGCCTTGCCGCTGTTGAATACGTACTTGTCGCGCAACGTCCAAGGCTTCGGGGGCCCCGCATCTGCGGCATGAGCGCACACCGGGGCGATAGCCCACAGGCACACCAGCACCGCCAATACCGTCGAGGCAAAGAACCGTGCGCCGGTTCGAGTCATTGGGATCCTCCAACAGTTCGTTGAATTACTACGCACACCCCATTAGGGCACGTTTCGGCGGGGGCATCAGGGGCGAGGCCGCATCCGGGGTGTGCCCTCTCGTTGTCCGGGATGCTCGATTATACACCAGCCGCGGGGCTTACAGCAGCCTTTCCGCGCGTAGCGTCACCGTTTGTAGCGCCTCGCCGCGCGCGGCGGTTACCGTTGTGAGGCCGTCCAATTCCGTGGCCAGCAATACCGATACCTCCGCATAGGTGAGGTCAGGCAACGCCTGGCCGTCGATCGCCGTGAGCAGGTCGCCCGAGCGCAGGCCCGCCCGGGCCGCCGGCGAGCGCTTCGCTACCCACGCCGTCCAGCCGTCCTTCTCCTGGCGGGCCGGACAGAGGCCATACCCCACTATTGGCGGGTCGTACCATGGCATCGAAACCACCGGTTCCAGCAGCAACAGTCCCTTGCCGAAGTGCACACTCGTCCGGCACCGGCGCAGGAAGCCCAGTCCGACACGCCCCGGAGCATCGCCGGCGAGCACCGTACAGACCGGGTCATTAACCCGGACGGGGCCGATGCGCACACTGCCCAGACGGATCTGGGTGTGCGGGGGGCTGCCTGTCCCGTCCGCGGCCTCCGGCATCATTTCCAGACGGGGTGTGTCCGGCCTCAGCAGGCCCATCTCCGCCAGCGCCTGCGCGGGTATCGCCAACGTGTCGCCACTCGTCGTGTCCAGTTCCAGCGGTCTGACATGTGCGCCGTTGACCACCGCGCTTACCTCAAGTCCCCCGCCAAGATTCATCCGCAGGGCAGTGGCCCCGTCCCACACGCCGGGCGTCGCCGGACGTCGGAACCACGCGCGCTTCGCCGCGAGGTCTATCGTGACCTCGTCGGCGAGTGTGCGTCCGCTGAACAGCCCTGCTACGCTTGCTCCCAGGCGCGCCGTCAGCGGTGACAGATCCATGGCCAGGCACTGCACGTCACGTGCCGCCAGGCCGCCCGCGCTCAGTTTGCGCACGCGCACAGTGGTGACCTCAACCGGGGTGTTGCCCTTGCTGCGCACCTCGGTGGCGTCGCCGGGCTCGGTGGCAAGATTCAGTTGAGCCGCGAGCGTGTCCGCCAGCACCGGCTGCGCCGCCCCCAAGTCCAGCACGAACGGATGGGGTCCGGATTCGTCGAGCGCCACGGGAACCACGATCTTGTCGCGATTGAGGGCAAAGGGCACGCTGGATTCGGTGCCCGCGGCTGGCCACTGGAAGCAGAGGACGGCCGCCAACGCCATGCAGGTTAGGCAACGCATCCGCGATTCTTGCACTTCGCCGCACCCCAGCGCAACCACGCCCGAACGTCGGGTTGCGTATTGTGGCGCACCCGAAGTACTCGATCGCGGCTGAGCTTGCCGCGCGCGCCACTGTGGAAGCCATCCGGCAATTTGGCAACCGCGTTGCCGCGAGCCGCCAACAGGAGCAGATTGGCCGCACTTAGCGACAGATTTGCATTTTGCGTATGTGGTACGTAGGATCCCTCGGCAGGTGGGTGGGTCCAGCGCATTCAGTTCCTCGACATCTCCATCGAACCGAGAACAGGGGCCATTTGCGTCTTGCGCTGGGGCGTTCAGCACGTTCTTCTCTGGTGCGGAAGGGCGGACCAAACAAGCATTGAGGACAGCACGCTCGGGTGAGCTTGGCGGACAGGATGCCGCCTGCCACCTCGTCGCGCGCCGTAGTTATGAATATTCTCGGGATTTCAGCTTTTTATCATGACAGCGCGGCCTGTTTGGTGCGCGATGGCGACATCGTGGCCGCCGCTCAGGAGGAGCGCTTCACGCGGAAGAAACACGACCCGCGTTTTCCCATCCACGCGGCCGGGTATTGCCTCGACGAGGCGCGTATCCAGATGGGCGACGTGGACTACGTCGTCTTCTACGACAAGCCCTTCGTGAAGTTCGAGCGGCTGCTGCTGACCTATCTTGGTGTTGCGCCCCGGGGGCTGCGATCGTTTATCCAGCAGATGCCCGCATGGCTCAAAGAAAAGATATTCATGCGCGCGACGATCCGCCGCCGGCTCAACTACGACGGCAAGATTCTCTTCATCAACCACCACCAGTCGCACGCGGCCTCGGCGTTCTTTCCCTCACCGTTTCAGGAAGCCGCGTTCATGACGCTGGACGGCGTCGGGGAGTGGGCCACGTCGGCCTATGGTGTTGGCCGCGGGAACCGGATCCGCATTCTCAAAGAGATGAAGTTTCCGCATTCGCTGGGCCTGCTCTACTCGGCGTTTACCTACTTCACCGGCTTCAAGGTCAACAGTGGCGAATACAAGCTGATGGGCCTTGCGCCCTACGGGGAACCGCGATTCGCCCCGGACATCCTGCGCGAACTCATCGACATTCGCGACGACGGGTCGTTCCGGCTGAATCTCGACTACTTCGCGTACTGCGGCGGCTTGCGCATGACGAACTGGCGGTTTGCTGAGTTGTTCGGGGGGCCGGCGCGAAAACCCGAGAGCAAGATTACCCAGCGCGAAATGGACCTGGCGCGGTCGATCCAAGCCGTGACCGAAGAGATCATCCTGCGGATCGCCCGGCACACGCATCGTCAGACCGGCCTCAAGAACCTCGTGATCGCCGGCGGTGTAGGGCTCAATTGCGTAGCCAACGGCCGCGTGCTCCGCGAGAGTCCCTTCGACGACGTGTGGATTCAGCCCTCGGCGGGCGACGCGGGCAACGCGTTGGGCTGTGCGCTCTTCGCATGGCACCAGTTGCTGGGCAACGGACGCGTCGCCGACGGACGACGCCAGAAGGCGTCGTACCTTGGCCCCGCCTTCTCCGACGAATCCATCCAGTCCTACCTCGACGAAAACGGTATCACCTACACTCGCTACGAGACGGCCGAAGGCCTGTGCCAAGCCGTGGCCGGTCTCATCGCTGAACAGAAAGTCGTGGGCTGGTTTCAGGGACGTATGGAGTTCGGTCCCCGTGCGTTGGGTGCGCGCAGTATTCTGGGCGATCCCCGATCGCGCGAGATGCAGCGCACCATCAACCTCAAGATCAAGTTCCGCGAGTCATTCCGGCCATTCGCGCCGACGGTGTTGGCCGAGCATGTGAGCGACTACTTCGAACTTGACCGCGAAAGCCCCTACATGCTGCTGGTCGCTCCGGTGAAGGCGAGCCGCTTGCGCGAGCTTTCCGAGGACGAGAAAAACGCGAAAGGCTTTGACAAGCTGCGCGTCGTGCGTTCCGACGTGCCGGCGATCACCCACGTAGACAACTCGGCGCGCGTGCAGACGCTTACCCAGGACGACAACCCCCTCTACCACCGCCTCATCGAGTGCTTCCATGAGAAGACGGGCTGTCCGGTGATTATCAACACGTCGTTCAACGTGCGGGGCGAACCGATCGTGTGTTCGCCCGACGAGGCGTTCACGTGTTTCATGCGCACGGACATGGATTACCTGGCGCTGGGGGCGTTCGTGCTCGACAAAACGCAGCAAAAGCCGTGGGACAAGAATGATGACTGGAAACAAGAGTTTGAACTGGACTAGCCATGACGGTTGACATATCCAACAGGAAAGAACAGCGCAAGTTCGGGCTGGTGATGGGCGTGGCCATCTGCGCTCTGGGGTTCATCCGCTGGGGCGTGCACGGATTCGGCCCGTTGCCGTGGCATTTCTTCTACGCCGCCGCTGCCTTTGCCGCCCTTGGCTTGGTCCTGCCCGGCCTGCTCAAACCCTTGTTCTGGATCTGGCTGAAGTTCGGGCTCGTCATGAATTACATCATGACCCGCGTGCTGCTTACCTTGGCCTTCTTCCTGTTGATTGTCCCGACACGCCTGATTCTGCTTGTGCTGCGTAAGGACACGTTGAACCGATCCTGGGATCCGGAAGCCCTCACCTACTGGGACGAGCCCGAGGAGCAACCCGAGGAACTTGACGCGTACCTCAACCAGTTCTAAAATGGGCTCCGGCACAGTGGTGGCGGTGGTCCACCGTGCGGTGGTCCGCAGTTAGCGTGCGGTGGTCCGCAGTTAGGATTGACAGTATGGAAACCCTCAAAGAGATTTGGGCGTTCCTTCGGGTGCGCAAGAAATTCTGGTTGCTTCCCATTATCCTGACCCTGTTCGCTCTGGCCGGTCTGATCGTGTTCGCCAGTGGATCCACCGTGATTTCCCCGTTCATCTACATGTTCTAGGAGTCCGGCCAGAAGCTGTCGCTTCGGTTAAGTACTGGTGAATTGCTGTCTCAACATGGGCAGGTAGACCCCATGCGCTACGGGCGGTGGAATGACGACTCGGTAGACTCATGAGAGGGGATGTCGATGGCGAACGTGCGCGCGAACTCAATGTGCCTGAGAACCACCGTCCTGAGCGCTTTGCTGATCCTGTTCTTCGTTCAACTTGTGACGATCTGGATCGAGAGCATCTACCGGCTTAGTCTCATCAAGCTCGGACCCGGTATCGAGATGCTGGGGCTTCTCCTCCTATTCCTTCCCGTATTGCTTCTATTCGTTGGCAAGAACGCGCAACGTTCGGTGTGCGGATTGAGCGTGCTTGCCCTACTCACGGCCCGAGCGCTCTGCCCGTTCTTCGGCGTGCGCGGATTGGTCGTTGTTAGCGGCATCGGCGTGGCGGCGGCGCTGGTGATCGTGTGCTTCATGCTGTCCGGCAGGTATCGATTTTTTCGAGGCGACTTAGGGCTTGGAGTGGGGATTGCCGTCTTGCTATCCGTGGCACTGCGCGCGTGGGGCTCCTCCTTCGACGTGTCCATGGGCAAGCAGGGGGCCGTCTTGTGCTGGGGCCTCGTTGCCATCGCGCTACTGCTGCTTCGAGGTGGCTCGCGGGACACCGACAGCGCCGGCGCGTTACGCCAGGAAAGCCTGTTGACCCGGACCGGCGCCCTCGTCCTCCTGTTCTCGAGCCTCACGCTCATCTACCTCGTTCTCTCCAGTCCGGCCGTGGTGACGGCGTGGTCCGGCAGCAACTATCTCGCCGGAACCACGATACTGGCCGTTGCGCTGGCGTGCAGCCTTGGATGGTACAGTGCCGGGATGCCCGGTCCGCTCACGCTTTCCCGCGGATTTCTCGTCGGCTGGAACCTGGTCTTCATCGCATGCCTGATTCTTGGAATCAAACTGCACACCGTCGCGTTGCCGCTCACGCCGGACGCGCCCGCGGTGGTCGTGGCACCCAGCGGCTGGTTATCTCTGCTTCCCCTCTATCTCATGTTCGCCCTGTCGCCGGTCGTTGTCTTCAACATCCTCGTCGCCACGGAGCGGTCTCTCTCGGACGACCCGCGTGCTCAAGTGCTGCCGGTGCTCGTGGGGATGGCGTTCCTGGTCACGGTCACGTTCATCCTGATCTTCACCAACATCTGGGGCTATGTCCGTCCGTTCAGTCTCGCATTCCGCAACCGTTTCTACCTGCCATTCCTCATCGCGGGCGCCGGCATGTTGTTCCCGCTTCTGCTTCCAGTCTGGCGCGGCGTGTTCCCGGTGCGTAAGAGCGGGGGCCACGCCACGCCGCTGGCCGTCGGGGCCGCGCTTGTCGCGGCGTTGGCCGTCGCAGGCATCGTGTTCCGCGCGGCACGCCCTCAATACGACTCCAACGCCGACACGCTCACCGTGTGCACCTATAACATGCAATTGGGCTCGGAGAACGAAGGTGACCGGAACTGGCGCGACCAGATCGCGTTTCTGCGGAAGGTGGACGCCGATATCGTGGGGCTTCAGGAGAGCGACGCAGCGCGGCCATCGGGCGGGAACGTGGACGTGGCGCGTCTGTTCGCGGACGCGTTGGGATACCACGCCTACTACGGTCCCAACGCGATTTCCGGCACGTTCGGCACGGCAATTCTCTCCCGGTTTCCGCTGGAGAACTGCCGAACGCACTTCACCTACAGCACGGTCGACGAGGTCGGTACGGCCATGGCGGATATCGAAGTGGGGGGGCGGCGCATCGGCCTGTTCAACAACCATCCTGCCGGACCGCTTGAGGTGATGGAATCACACGCCAAGAATCTCGTCAGCGCATACGCCGGCTATGACGACGTCATCTCCGTGGGCGACTACAACTTCCGTCAGACCTCTTCCCCCTACGCCATCGTCACCGCGGTCCTATCCGATTCCTGGCTGCGCCTGAACCCCACCGGCGTCGGCACCGTTCACCCGCAGTTACGCGGCGACTCCCCCGAGGGCGCCGAGTTGGACATGACCGGACGGATCGATCACATCTTCATCTCGCCCGATATCGAAGTCATCGAGTCCTACTACGTGCCCACCCCCGACTCACAAACCGACCACCCCGCCCACTGGTCCGTTTTGCGTTTGCCCTGACGCCTCGTCTGGCCCCATTCCTATTCCTCCCCCATCAATCAGAACGCCTGCCGGTCCAGCGATCGATACTGTACCGCCTCGGCGATGTGATGGTCGGCGATGGCGTCGGTGGCGTCGAGGTCGGCGATGGTTCGCGCGACGCGCAGTACTTTGTCGTAGGCGCGGGCGCTCAGCCCCATCCGGGTGATGGCCTTTTCGAGCAGCGCCTTGCCGCCGTCCGACAGGGCGCAGTGCTTTCGAGTGGTTTTCGAGTCGAGCCGCGCGTTGGACGTGAACCGGCCGTCGTAGCGTGCGCGTTGGCGGTCGCGTGCGGCCTGGACCTGTTGGCGCACCTCGGCGCTGCTAGGGCCGCTGGGCCGGTTGTCGGAGAGTTCCTCGAACGACAGCGCGGGGACGTCGACGTGGATGTCGATTCGGTCGAGCAGCGGCCCGGATAGCCGGCTCATGTACCGCTGCACCTGGCCTGTCGTGCACCGGCATTGGCGGTGGGGGTCGGTTCGGCTACCGCATGGACACGGGTTCATGGCCATCACCAGCATGAAGCGGCTCGGGTAGGCCACCGAGTACATGGCGCGGCGGATGTGGACGAGTCCCTCCTCCAGGGGCTGGCGCAACACTTCGATGGCGCTTCGGTTGAACTCGGGCACCTCGTCGAGAAACAACACGCCGTTGTGGGCCAGGCTGACCTCGCCCGGATGTGGACGCTGTCCCGGCCCGCCACCGCAGATCGACACGGTGGACGCAGTGTGATGTGGGGAACGGAAGGGCCGTTGGACGACAAGGCCCTGCTGATCGTCCGTCATGTCGGCCACGCTGAAGATGCGCGTGGTTTCGAGGGCTTCGTCGAAGGTCATGTCGGGCAGGATTCCAGGCAGGCGCGACGCGAGCATCGTCTTGCCCGTGCCGGGCGGGCCGATCATCAGGAGATTGTGTCCCCCTGCCGCCGCCACCGTCATCGCCCGTTTCACGTGGCCCTGTCCCTTGACCTCGCTCAGGTCCGGCGCGTCGCGATGCGCGCTGTCGAACAGCGTCTGGATGTTGGTGACGTGCGGCGCGATTTCCTGCGAACCCGAGATGAAGTCGACCGCGTCCATCAGACGGTTTACGGGGATAACCTCGACACCCTGCACCGTGCCCGCCTCGGCGGCATTGGCGGCAGGTACCAGCAAGCCGCGCAGGCCATTGTCCCGCGCGCCTATCGCCATCGACAGTGCGCCCGCCACTGGCCGGATCGTGCCGTCCAGCGCCAGCTCGCCCACGAGGGCGTAATCCTCCAGCCGTCCGTCGGTGACTTGACCATTGGCGGCCAGTATGCCCAACGCGATCGGCAGGTCGAGCGCACTGCCCTCCTTGCGCAAGTCGGCCGGGGCCAGGTTGACCACGATGGTGCCCCGCGGCACACGGAATCCGGAGTTTCGGATGGCGGAACGGACGCGTTCCTTACTCTCCTTGACCGCCGCATCCGGAAGCCCGACGACTTCCGTCTTGTTCATTCCAGGCGTGATGTCGACCTCGACCACCAACGGAAAGGCGTCGATTCCCAATACTCCACAGGATTGAACACGAGAAAGCATGTCGTTCCGCAGCCCTTCGCTCGAGTCTCCAGGTCAGATCAGCATCATAGTGACTCACGGCCAGCGGGTCAAGACGGGGACGGCCTGCAAAAGCATTGCTTGACGGCAATCCGGGCTTCCCCGTCCTCTGTGCGAAGGGCGTAGTTGATGGTAAAATGGTTCCAGGTTACGTTGGGAAAGGAAACGCATGAGACGAGGGCGTGACGGATACGCGATCAAGCTCGCCGGGAAACCGGCCATCGCGATCCTTATTGTGATAGCGGCCATCCTCACATGGCGGCTCGTGGTGACTCACGACACCGTTCCCGATGAGGTGCAAGACCGGCTGCGTGAAGTGTTGGGCGCCGAGTACGCCGGTGTGGTTCTGCCCGATATCGAAGCGGGCGTCGCGCAACGCGACAGCGCCAAAGTGAACGAGGGCGCCAAGCGCCTCAAGTCCGTGATGGAGAACATCACCTTCCCGTCCCTCAAGTCCCGCGGTGGAGGCGACCACTACTATGTGCGCGCAGAGATCCTAGTCAACGACCGACCGCCCCCAAAGGGGAAATCCGTCCGCTACTTCCAGTTCAGCCACTCCATGCTGCTGGGATACGTCTACTCCCAAGAGGCTCTGGCCGTCGAGTACTACCTGCCTTTTATGGATTAAGTGTTCGCCGAGGGAGAACTGCCGACGCGTTTGTCTAAGCGGTGTTGACGCGCCGGGCGGTCGGATGTAGCGTGAGCGTGTTGGATATTGGGAACCCGCGAGCGCGGGTGGGAGGGGTGCGGCGGTTCGTTAGCAGCTACGTTAATGGCTGCGACGTCAGAATGGCTTTGCCCACAGCCTCGCTTCGTCTTCTCTGCCGCGTAGCGCACAGGGTGGCGGGCTCGACTTCCTCGGGGGTGGGCCAGCGCTTGGTGATGAGGCGGTGGAACAGGCGGCGGAGGTCGTTGAGGATGGTGATCGCGGCGGGGATGAAGATGAGCGTGACGACGGTGGCGAAGGCGAGCCCGAATGCGATGGATGCGGCCATGGGGATGACCATTTGCGCCTGGAGATCCTTCTCCATGATCAGGGGGAAGAGTCCGGCACAGGTGCTGGCGGTAGTGAGGAAGATGGCGCGGAACCGGCGGACGCCCGCCCGGCACAGGGCTTCGTGCAATGGCATGCCTTGGGCCAGCAGGGTGTTGGCGCACTCGATGAGCACGATGGCGTCGTTGACGACGATCCCGGTAAGCGCGAGGATGCCGAATAGGCTGAGGAAGGTGATGGGGATGCCGAGCAGTCCATGGCCGACGATGGCGCCGACCAACCCAAACGGGATGAGCAGTAGGATGACGAAGGGTTGCAGGTAGGACCGGAACGTGGTGGCCATGATGACGAACACCCCGAGCACGGCGATCACGAACCCGCGCTTGATGCCGCCCCAGGTCTCGGCGTTGCTTTCAGCGGCGCCGTGGATCGAGCACGTCATACCGCTGTATCGCGCCTCGATCGAGCCGAAGTACTCCGCTTCGAGTTCGGTCAGGATCTTGCGCGGCGTGTTCTTGGTCGCGTCGACGGATGCCATGACTACCGTTCGGCGCAGTCCGTTCGTTCCGCTGATGGTCGAGTAACCCTGGCCGACCGTAACCTCGGCGACGGACAATAGCGGTATTTCGAACCCTTGGGGCGTCTGGATGCGATCTTTACGCAGGTCGGCCAGGTTCCGGCGCTCGTCCTCGGGGTATCGCACGCGCACGATCACGTCGTCGCGGCCGCGCTGGAAGCGGAGCGCCTCCTCGCCATAGTAGCCGGCCCGGAGATGGCGTGAGACGTCGTCGAGGGTGAGTCCGAGGGAATGTGCTTCAGGCCTCAGTTTGACCTGGAACTCCGTTTTTCCGGGGCGGAAATCGTCCCGGATCTGATAGACGCCGTCGTAAGTGCGCAGCTTGGCCTTGAGTTCCTCGGCGGCCGCGCGCAGGTCGCCGATTTCCTTGGCCTGAAGCCAAATCTCGATCGGCGGGCCTCCCATCCCGATGCTCTCTTTGTAAAAGGTCTGTGCCACCGCCCCCGGGATAGGGCCGACTTCTTTCTCCCATTCGGCCGATATGTCTTGCGAGTGGATGCCGCGTTCGGACGGTTTGATCATCTCGAACAGGATCTGTCCGCGGTAGGGCGACCTTTGGTAGACGCGCGTGTGAACGTTCCGCAGGAGAGGCTTGCCGCTGGTCGTCTTGGTGCGTGCCGCCACGCGCTCGATTGCCGCTTGGGTCTGCGCGAGCGCGTTGCGGGTTACCTCGGGGGGCGAGCCCTGCGGGAACTCGACGGTTGCGGCGAGATAGGTGCCGTCGGCGGGGGGCCAGAAGTCGATGCGTACCAACTCGCCGCCCACCAGACCGGTCGTTACCATGAGGATACTGATGGCAATGGCGGCGGTGACGTAGCGGTGTTTGACGGCTTTGCGCGCCGTGGGGAGGTAGATGTTCTCGGCGAACCGGCCCAGCCATCGGCGCGGCGTACTGCGCCAACGGGAAAGCCTGCCCACGGCCCCGGGAGCGTCGACAGGCGGGACGGGGAGGTGGTTGAGGTGGGCGGGCAGCAAGAAGAGGCTTTCGATCAGGGAGACCGCTAGAGCGGCAATGACGACCGTGGGAGCGATCCCCATCATCTGTCCCATGAAGCCCGGTACCAACGCCATCGGGATGAACGCCACCATCGTGGTTGTCACGGCGGCGACCACGGGCACCCCGACCTCGCGCACGCCGTGGATAGCGGCATGGAGTGGATCTTCGCCTCGACTGCGATGGTAGTAGATCGCTTCACCAACCACGATTGCGTCGTCCACGATGATGCCGAGCACGATGATGAACGCAATCAGCGACACCTGGTTGATCGAGGCGCCGATGACCCATAACACGATCATCGCGCCGGCCAGGGAGATGGGGATGCCCATCGCGACCCAGAAACTGAGCCGCGTGTTGAGGAATAGCCACAGAATCGCCAGTACCAGTAGCAGCCCCAATAGGCCGTTGGTCACCAACATGTCGATCTGGTCGCTGATGAACTCCGACTCGTCGAAACACGGAGTCAGGTGGACGCCGGGGGGGAGGGTGGTCTGCTTCTTTGCGGCGTACGCGCGCACCGCCTTGGAGACCCTGATGCTGTCTTCGCCGGGCGCGTTGCTTACTTCGATCGGCACGCAGGGGTGTCCGTTGAAACGGGCGTACGCGGGATCTTCGGAGAAGCCGTCTTTGACAACGCCCAGCCGGTCCAGGGTGATGCGTTCGCCGCTGGCGGAAGACTTCACGACAATGGCTGCGAAATCGCGACCGTCGTAGCGTCGCCCGAGCGTCCGGATCCGGATCTCCTCGCCCTCTGACTTGACGGATCCGGCGGACTGGTTTTCGCTGGCGGCTTGGATGGCGCGCGCAACGCCGCTCAAGGTGAGGCTGTGCTCGATGAGTTTGGCCCTGGGCACTTCGATGTCGATCTCATAGTCGCGTGTGGCGTAGACATCGACGAGGGAGACTTCCGGCAACGCCTGAAGCTCGGCCCTCGTTGCCTCCGCCCATTGCTTGAGCTGGCGTTCGGGCAGGTCGCCCCACAGCATCAGCGTCAGCACCTCTTCGCTGATTCGGTCGATGGTGATCTGCGGACGCTCGGTTCCCTTCGGGAACGTCGAGATGCCGTCGATGGCCTCTTCGACCCGGTCCTTCACGGCCTCGTTGTCGTAGCCCTCCCGAATCTCGATGTAGGCCGTTGCCATGCCTTCGAACGAGCGCGTGTGGTAGGCCCGGATGCCCTCCAACCCGTCGATGGCCGCCTCGATGCGCCGCGAGATGCCCACTTCGACTTCCTCGGGGTCAGCCCCGGGAAGCGCCACGGTGATCTCGATGGCCTTGAGATCGATCTCGGGCATGTCCTCACGCACCATGCCCGTGGTCGCCAGGATACCAACCGACACAATAGCCAACAGCACCACGTTGGCCAGCACGTTGTTGCCGATGAAGGCGGTCAGGAGCCGGTTCATTGCGCGTCCCCTGCGTCCGGCTTCGTTACCTCAAGCAACGATTGGTCCAGCGGGTTGACGAGGCGCGTGGTGATGACCAGGTCGCCGGGATTCAACCCCTTGTCGATGTAGGTGTAACCGCCCTCGACGCGCACCGTTTCGACCGGAACCGTCTTCAGGCGGTTGTCGATCGACACGAACACGGTGTCCTCGAAACTCACGGCGCTCTGGGGGAGTTGATAGACGCCCCGCATCGGACGTCCCGGGATCGCCACCTTGCAGAACATGCCGTCCACGAGCGGGAAACGGCGTTCACCCTCCGCGTGCATCTGGGCGCCTTCCACCCGCACGACGGCCGTGACGGTGCGCGTGGCCGAGTCGTAGGCCTCGATCCGGTGCAGTGTGCCTTCCCAGCGATGGCCGTTGTCTTCTTCCGTCCACTGGATGCCGCACACGCTACGGTCGAGTTCGGAGAACCATGCCGCGCCCGGCGCCGACGGCGTTTCACCGAAGCGTAGCCACCGTTTTGCGTCTTGGCTGTCCAAGGCCACGGGAATCTCCAACACCGAGTCGTCGACGATCGTCAACACCCGGATGCCCGGCGTCACAAACTGGTCTGTCTCGATGGAGACCGATTTGACGCGGGCCGTGAATGGTGCCATCACCCGCGTCGAATCGGCGTCCAGGAGGGTCACGTCAAGCCGCGCGCGGCTCGCCGCCAGTTCGCTCTCCAGTTCGCGAATCCGCGCGGGGTACAGGGAGACCGCGTCAGCCGTCGAGTCGCGCTGGCTTTTTGCGGACAGATAGGCCTCTTCGACAGCGTCCGCTTCGTTCTGCGAACCGATGCCTTCCTTCACCAATGCCGCTGCCCGGTTGCGATTCCCGCGCGACAGATCTAGCGAGCGATCCAGCGTCGTCAGGCGACGTGCTTCGTTCTCCTGTTCCGTGCGCAGGCGGTCGAGACTGCTTTCGTACCGCGCCACCTGCGCCCGGGCCTCCGCGACGCGCGCTTCGTAGGGCCGCGGGTCGATGCGGAATAGAATCTCCCCCTCGGGCACGATGCCGCCCACGTGCAGGTTCGGGTGCGTTTCTATCACCTTGCCCGACACCTCCGGGATGATGTCGACGGTCTTGAGGGCCCGCGCTTGGCCGTAACCCGTGATCGTCACTGGGACGTCCCTGGGCTCGGCGACGGCCACCTGCACGTGGATGGGCTTCTCTTCGCGCTCGAGCGAAGCTTCCGCCGTACCCTTGCCCAGCGCAAACAGCGCCGCCATCACCAGCGCGCCCGCCATCAATGCGCCCACCCCCACCATCAGCGGTACCCAGGCGCCTCCCCATGCTTCGTCCCACTGCCGCTCTGTTCGCCTCATCGCAAGTACCAATTCTCCCATCGTCCGACATGCCCAGTCACGCCCTCATTAGAGCAACCACCATGCCATGCTACTCACCGCTCTTAAGTTATTTAAATGATTGGAATTGCGCTCTGCATTGCCCCAACGGCGTTTCTTGGAGTGGATCTTGGCGCCGATCAGCGGCTGATTTTGCCACAGACTAGGTATTTCTCGCCCCAAATATCCACCATCCACCCCATTATTGGATGCCGCTCACGCCCATTGGGTTTGCATCGCAGACACCAAGTGTCGCTTCGCTGGGCTTCTGCGGTGTTGGCTCAAGTAAGTGCCATTCATGGATGTCCCCAGAAGGAAGAACCGCGTCTTGAAGCCGCTCATTGTTGCACTCATAATGGTTCAGCCCCATCAGCGGTGGTCGCCGATGGGTGAATATGGGAGAAATCGGTTGAGAGTGTTCTTTCTTGCGGGGATTCTTGTTGGAGCCGCCAGCGCGAGTGAAGTTGTCTTCTCCGGGGAGACCCCCTTCTTCGAATCGCGCATGGTATGTCCGGAGCAAGGCCCTTTTCCGTTTTCGCACGGTTCGACAATCGTCGCATTCCCGGACGGACGATTGTTCTGTGCGTGGTACGCGGGGTCGCGCGAGAAGGGAGACGACGTGATCATCGCGGGCGGTGAATTGAGCGCGGGCGCGACGTCGTGGTCGGAACCGCGGGTGCTCGTCGACACACCGGGCAAGTCCGAAGGCAACCCGGTACTGTTCTTGGGCGAAGACGGCGTCCTATGGCTCTTTTATCAGACGATGTACGGCAGTGGCGAAGGACGCACACGGCAGGGCACGGGGTGGACCACGTGCAAGGTCAAAGTGAGGACGAGTGACGACGGCGGGCGGACATGGTCGGATGAACGAATCCTCACGGACGAGTTGGGTTACTTGACGCGCAACCGGCTCGAAGTCCTGAGCGACGGTACGTGGCTTTTGCCGATGCAGGATGAACGGAATTGGTCGTCGCGCATTCTGCGGTCGATAGACAAGGGCGTTACGTGGGAGATGTCCGAGCGCATCGATTCGGGACTCGGTTTTCACAACGGGAACATTGAGCCGAGTTTGCTTGAACGCCGGGACGGCAGCGTTCTCTGCCTGATGCGCACGGGATCGAAACGTTATCGAACGTGGAGGAGCGTATCGACGGACGGCGGCGTGCGTTGGACGCAGCCCACCGAAACTGAGATCCCCAATCCCAACGCCGCCCTGGACCTGCTCCGGCTGGACAGTGGAAACGTGCTCATGGCGCTCAACCCCGTTCCGGAAGGGAACCGCATCTTGCTTCGTTTGCGACTGTCGACGGACGACGGCGCAACGTGGCCCCTGTTTCGCGATGTGGAGCGCGGTCCGGATTACTCGTCGTATCCATCGCTCATCCAAGGACCGGACGGACGCATCCACTTGACGTACAGCCGACGCGACGGCGGCATCAAGCACAGCACGTTCAACGAAGCGTGGGTCTGGGAAAACGCGCTGGTTCAAGGTGAGTACACGCTGTCCAATGTGCTCCCGCCACTCTTTGACCCGGACGACCCGCGCGCAAGGTATCGGCGAAAGCCGGATGAGCTACCTATCCCCGTACCGCCGTTTGAAGAACACGTCGGCACGACGGCCTCCACGCCCGGTATGGATGCCCTTCTGCCCAGCGATTTGGGAGCGGCGCCGCCGGCTTCCGAAATCGGACTCTGGATAGCCCCAAGACTTTCTAACCGCCAGTTGGAGAGCGGCGCCAGCGTGCCACAGTATCTCGACCGTGCGTTCCGCGGCGCGGCCGACCGTCCGACTCGTATCAACGCCTTCGTTCAGGTCGCGGACGCCATCTGGATCGGCTCCGACGAGGGACTGTATTGGGCGTCGAACGCCCAATCGCTCCCAATGCGGCACCCGCACTACGGGGTCGACGGTCCGCTCGCCACGCGCATCGCGGCCTTGGCATCCGATTCGAAAGGCGCACTATGGGTCGGTACGCCGTTGGGGTTGAGCGTACGCGAATCCGGCGGTAGTTGGCGGCACATCCGCGGCAAGGACGGGTTGCCTTGGGAAGACATCACGGCCTTGGCGTTCGACGATCGCGACCGTCTCTGGATAGGGACCACGCGCGGCGCCATTCACTATCGCCCGTATGAGGAGGGTCGGCAGTGGTTCTACCGAGCGGGAAAGCGGTATCTGCCGGACGATCACATCCATGACGTGGCGGTCGCGCCCGACGGCGCGACCGCATGTTTCGCGACCGCGAACGGAGTGGGATTCATCAAGTCCGTCGAAACGACGCTCCTGGACAAAGCGCGCATGATCGAACAACGCATCGGTGAGCGCCATCGCAGGCTGGGGCTCGTCGCGGCGTGCGTGCTGAACGACGCGCGCAACCCCACGTCGCATCACATAACGGACAACGACAACGACGGCCTGTGGACTTCGTACCACGTGGCGGCCATGTCGATGTGTTACGCCGTCACCGCGGATGAGGCGGCGCGCGAATCCGCGCGCGAAAGCATGCACGCCCTCGTAATGCTGCAGAACGCGTCCGGAACCCCTGGGTTGGTGGCGCGCAGCGTGGTGTCGCTCGAAGAAGGCAAGAAGAAAGACGCCCAGTGGCGGCCGACACCGGACGGCTCGATGTATTGGAAGAGCGATACGTCGAGCGATGAAATCGACGGTCACTACCTCGCGTTTTACACGTACTGGAAGCACATCGCGCAGTTCGTGCCGGAAGAACGGGCACTCATCGAGGCCCAAGTGCGCGCACTCACGGACTACCTCATCTTGAATGGATATACGCTCATCGATTGGGATGGTAAGCGCACGCGCTGGGGGTTCTGGGATCCGAAGACGTTGAACGGCGACGAAATGAGTTATCTCGAGAGCGGCCTGAATAGCTTGCAGATGCTGTCGTTCTTGAAGGTGGCGCACTACATCACGGGCGACGAGAAGTACAAGGAACACTATGATCGTCTCATCGTCGAGCATGGATACCTCGACAACGTGCTCCTCGGGAAAAAGGTTTTTCCGGACGAGAACAATCACTCCGACAACCAGCTTGGTTTCGTAGCGTGGTATCCCATCCTGCAATTGGAGTGGGATCCGCGCGTGCGCCGGGCGCTCCAAAGGGCCGTGCGCCGGCACTACAAGATCGTGGCGCCGGAGCGTTCCAGTTTCTTCAACCTCGTCGCGGCCACGATCGACCCGGACTACGTCGACATCGAAGGGGCCATCGCGAATCTGCGGGAGATTCCCACGGACACGCGGAACTGGGCGATGGCAAACAGCCAGCGCGCGGACGTCGTGTTCGACCCGCGCGTGGACCGCTTCGGGAAACGGCAATTGCTCCATGTGTTGCCGGCCGATGAACGCGGCGCCGGCAAGTGGAACGGTAACCCGTACGTTCCGGACACGGGAGGCGACGGGCGCGAGGAAGACGACGGCGCAGCGTATCTACTCCCGTACTGGATGGGACGCTACCACGGTTTCTTCGCCGAAGCCAAGATTCCCCGGAATTCTGCGGCCAATCTTTCAGGGCAATAGCCCACTACGCCGACGCCACTCGTCGAACTCGGCTGGTCACGGACGCGGGCTGTTACTCGAACGCTGCGTAGATCGCGGTCCATGCGTCTACGGCCCGGCGCGTGACGGGCCACACCTCGCCCGGGTACTTCACGAATTGGACGTGGCCATCCATGAAAAGCACGTTCGCGCCCCCGGGGACATGGGTGAAATCACCGGGACTGGCGGCGACGCGGTCGAACATGACCGCAATGCTCGATTGGGCACGCGAACTCGCGGCCGGGTTGTTGATGTCCGTGATGAAGAATCGTTCGACACCTTCCCGGAGACTGTAAATCGGTGTTTCGAGACTTGGA